>DASTAO010000257.1:0-6305 GCA_035712525.1 Kapaibacterium sp. (SeqCode) | reverse complement strand
TGTTTTGATTTAAATGCTTAAGGTCTTTTCCTTTATTTACGACCATGACGGTATCGCCATTTTCTATCGTAGTATTAACAGTATGTTTTGTATCGGTAATGATTACTACTCCGCGATTCAACGTATCGCTACCCGGCCCTTTTGAAAAGTGAGAGACCATCATTTTATCTTCATAAGACGAACCGTTTGAATCCTTGACATTAGAGAAGGAGTGGTTCATTTCGGTCTTACTGTCTTCATCGGTGAAAATCAGCATCCTACGGTTGCCTCTGGCATCGGTAATGAGGGTCGGGTGCAACTTCGTTGAGGCAAGTACTTCGCTCGCAGGGATATTATCTCTACCATTCATCATTACTCCCCAGGTTGTTGCAGGAATGATGGATTCGTAAAAGGTACCTTTATCTTGCTTCATATAGAAGGCAATGCCACCATCGGCCTTGCGAGATATACCAAGCGAAGGAAGATCAGTTTCTTTGGCAACGATCGGCTTTACAGCCATGACTTGCTTCGGGGCGAAGAGCGCAGATTTTTCAGGAGTAACCGGCTTTACTGGTTCGACAGGTTCAACGGGTTCACCTGCATCCACGTCATCAACAGTCGTCGTGACTGTGACCTGGGTAGGTTGTTGCTTCTTTGGGTCGGTTACTTTCGGTACCTCAGTAGAAACCGATGATGGAGTAGGGGTGATGTGAAGTTGCTGTACAGGCAATGCGGCTGGTTGTGTTGAAGTAGTATTGTGGTCAGGCGATGCCAGCATCGAGATCGCTACAATACTTGCGGCAGAAAATCCGATCAGGGATGTCATGATAAATCCTTTCGTGGAATAGAATGAAGTGGTCGATTTCTGCTGCATAAGTTCGCGCTTGCCAAGAAAATCACGAACGCTTTCTTCGGATAAGACGGGCTCTTCGCTGCGAGCGGCAGCAAAAAGATCGTCGAGATTGTGTTTTGTAGGTTCCATACTCATTAAGACTATAATTTTTCCGAATTGAACTGATGTGCTATGACTGGTGCACTCGTTCTGGCATAAATAAGCGTTCTTGGTGCTGACGTTTCCGAGGAGAAGTTATGTGTTGGTAGTTCATTGCGAACTCCAAGCAGCTTCGCCAGTTTCTCTCTGCCTCGCGCAATTCGGCTTTTTACTCCCGAAAGGCTTCCGCCTTGTATCTGGCGGATCTCTTCAAGTGATAGACCGGCGATCTCGAACATCACTACCGCTTCGCGCTGATCGGTTGGTAACTTCTCAAGCGTCGCGTATAATAATTCGATATCGGCTGTTGCGTCGGGGCTCATGCCTCCGGATATCTGTTCGGCCGTCTGGGCATCGTACGGAGCTTTGTTTCGCTCGCGATGCCGTTGGCGTTTAGCTAACCGGGCGGCAGTTGTAAAGAGATAGCTCTTGAATTTTGCCTGATCGCGCAACGAATCGAAATGCTCATAGACAATGAGTATCGACTCCGAGGCAAGGTCCCGGCCTAATTCGCGATCGTTCGAAATTGCCCTGCAAAAGCGGGCAAAGCCGGATCGGATCGGTTCGAGCATCCCAAGAAAACGCTCATGATTCTCAGTTTCGAGAAAACTCATGCAGTGGTATAAGTAAATGTAGCCGCGCGGTTACAATACATAAGATACATTAGTACGGAAAAAGTCGCATCAGAATTGTGCGTCATTCTGAGCAGAGCGAAGAATCTCTTTAAGATTGCTCAGAATGGTCATTTTAGGGTAATTTTTGAAACTTCATTACTGCTCTCTTGCTTATCATTGGATATGAAAACACGGCTTATTTTCATAGCAGCATTTCTCTTGCTCTTACCTACAATACTGGGCGCTCAGCAACTCTCAGGTCCTGACACCGTTCGTTGCGTTACCGGATTCAATGGCCGTGCAACCATTCATCTCGCTGTTTCAAATCCTGGTGCAGACGTGATCCAGACTGGTATTCCGTTTATTGTTCCTTTTGCTTCTGCGTTCTCGATGTTCAGTAATGCTCAGAATAATTTTCTTCCAAATGAAGTCCGCCAGATCGCCATACTATATAATCCGACTCAAGCAGGATGTGATACCGCCTATTATTACCTGCCATATTCAAAAGATAGCCAACTGGTAGTCGTGATGATCGGCTGCACGTCGTCGGCAGCTGTAAGCGAAAGTAATGAGATTTCACTTGGAGTTTCGATCTATCCAAATCCATTCAATTCTCAGACAATAATTTCCATCACTAATGCCTCTCGACAGATGAAAGTATCTCTTACTGGCCAGATCGGAAACACATTCTCACTACCCCCAGATAAGAGAATCGTCTTGGATGCAAAAGAACTCGGCCTTGCAGATGGCACTTATATTTTGAGGATCGAAGATGGAGACCAGGTTCTGATAAAGAATATTATCCTGCAGAAATAGTTACTTCCAGTTTTTTTGAATAATCGGATTCGCTGGTAGCCAGGTGATATACTGGACGATCCGAGGATAGATGTTTGTATTTGGCCTGCTGCCATGTGGTAAGGCCTGATGCCAAATGATAAGATCGCCTGCTGAAGCTGCGATCGGAGTTGCTCCTAATGCATCAATATCTTGTGTTCTTGGATTGGTACCTTCGGGTAAGCTCTGGAGCCAATCTTCAATTCTGTTTTGAAATCCCGGTACTACTGTTAGCGCTCCTTGGTCGGCTGCAGTATCCGTTAAATATAGTATACCTTGCAATCCTAACGGTATAGGTAGTTCAAGACTTACATCCCAATGAAGTCGTGGTCCGAAAAATTTGAAGCTCTCAGTTTCGGGAGGATTAAATCCGGCGCGGTCGGTATTGACCCATAGATCGGTCGTACCCCACAACTCCTCAAATGCCTTCCGAATCCGTGCCGACTCTCGATTTGCCTGCAGTGCCGGATGATTGAAGAACTGTACCATTATACCTGTTTTATCAGGGTGGACATTATACCATGTCGAGTTATCGGTTTTATCCATCCCAAGGAAATCCCAGACAGCATCTTCGGCAGCTAAAGCAGCCTCGGGAGCAATAGCATTCTTTATGATGACATATCCATGCTCATCCCAAAATGCAAGATCGTCGGGACTCAACACAGCCGCTTCTTCAGCAGCGACCTGCTCGGCTTTACCATCAAGTATTGAATTAAACTTAGCGATGCGTTCGGTTGGAATGCTGCCGCCGTTTTGGGTTTTCACCCAATCTTCAAAGTCGGAGAAATGCTGTGAGTTCTGATATAGATAAACAATAGTAGGTTCGAGCCCCAGGCCAAGAGCATTCAATAAAGTTACATCGATCGTCCACTCATCTTCATAGGCTTGCTGATTGATCTGCCGATTCTTTCTTGCCAGTGTCTTTGACCAAAACCGCTTGAGATGCTTTATCCCAAGGCTGCCTGTTTCTTCAGAAGAGGCGATCGGAATGGTGGAAGGCATGATAACGGTGGGATAGTAAAAGCCGCAACTGGTGCTGCGGCTTCAATAAAATATCGGTTATCCTTTCTTCGGAGCTGGTTTCTTTGCACCGCCCGGCTGATGCTGCCAGCAGAACTTGCTGCCTGCTTGTGCCGTCCGGGTGCATTGAGTGCCTTTCGCAGTCATCGCTTCGCAACGAGTACCCTTGACACTCTTTTTGCGAGTGGTAGTCTTTGTAGTAGTTTTCGTCGTCGTCTTTGCTGTTTTTGGAGCATCTTTTGCTGCTACTGTACCCGCGGCAAAAATAAGTAGTAATGCAAGGATCAGAATACGGTTCATAACGAGAGTAATTGAATGAATTGCAGTGCTAATTTACGACAATTTTCGCGTTGGCATTCCGAAAAATAACCCTTCAACAGTGGGGTAACAGAAATGCCCCCAAAAAGCAGTATAAAATCACGATAATTTGAATCTGATGGTCATTCCATTGCGTAATTTCAGTTTTGGCTGGTGTATTCTCTAACAATCCTTATGGAAATATCTGAAGGACAATTTGTCTATTGCGACGACAAAGCGAGTCCCTATTATGGGAAAAAACTGAAAGTGGTATTGATCCTCAAATCGGGGAAACCCCTGCTCGAAGATATTAGCACCGGAAAATCGGTACGTCTTGATCTCGAACAACTTACCGAAAACCCTCCGCCAAACACGAATGCCTGACTTCGTATCATGCGTTATGCCGGCTTGCGACTGAAGATCATCCACAGGCAAGCAAAGACCAGAGCAAAGAACAGGAAAAAGTGGACAAAAAAACCGGCGCCGAGTCCGACAAACATAACGAACCATACAATAAGCAGGGTCAGGGCAGAGGCTTTGAAAAAGGTAATCATAGGTTTTTCTTTTAAGTACGCGAGACGGGAAAATCATAGTTTTAAAGGCTCGTCTATCCATTCAAAGCTCGCGAACGCACCGTTATTATTTCTCAACAACTTAGCTATGCACACATTGCGATTCCGGTTCATTTTCAAGGATTCTGTGATCTTCATTTTTCGGCAGCCGTACTGTCATTTATTAAAAAGGTGCTCATAATACCACCTACAAATATACGACATTTTTTCTCGATTTCCAAAGAATATTTATATACTTTTCATTTTTTTTTTAAAGCCAATGACCAAGCAGATATAGATAGCCCCTCCTTTTCAAGGAGGGGTTGGGGTGGTTAATTGAACGCAATAAAGCGATTCGTAGTTGTAGCATTAAAGCTACAAGTGCCAGCAAAGAAAACAAAGCAGCGCATCACGAGTGAAAGCTACGAAGCACAATTACTTGAGGATCTGAAAGATCCAAAGGAAGCCTTTGCATATTTGAAAGTGTCGTTCGAGGACGAAGATCCGCGGATGTTCCTAACGGCACTTCGTCGCGTTGCCCAAGCGAACGGCGGCCTCTCCGCTCTGGCAAAAGAGACCGGCCTAAACCGAGAGAACCTCTATCGCACTCTTTCCCCAAAAGGGAATCCGAAACTCGGCAATATTGATGCGGTGCTTCGGTCATTTGGGATGAAGCTTTCAGTTGAACAAGTACCGAGAACTCGCAGAAAAGCAGCCTAAGTTGGAAATCGCCCCTCCTTTTCAAGGAGGGGTTGGGGTAGTCGATTAAGAAACATATAGTAATAATTACCCACCAAATGTTGTTTAATTTCTATGGAAAACGAACACGAAAAACCCTTAAAATCTAAGCCCAATCTTGACAGCCTAATTGCCTCTTTCGCAGTCGAGGGAATTCGTATCCCACGCGAAACCGCCGAACGAATTGCGAGAGAAGTGGATGAGGAATTGGAGCAAAAGAAAAGGGAAGCTTCTAAAGTCAGAAACAAATCTGACACTGATATTGAAAGCCTACGTTCCTCGTTTCGCGTTGAAGGTGTTCATATCTCCCAAGAGAATGCGGAAGAAATTGCGAAGAAAGTCAATGAAAAATTAACGTAGGTCTGAGAAACCTATAGTTTACAAAATGATTACTGAAATGCAATCCCCGATGGTTCAACTTTAACATTAAAACCATTTTGCTTTGCTAATGCATCTATATACTGCCATTGGTTCTGATTCTTAACCTTAGGACCTAAAATTACTTTTTGGATATATCGTAATAACGGCCTTTTCGATTCGACATATAGCTTTCTAGGTAAATCGATAGCCTCAGTATCAACTTTTACTTTCTCGCCAGTTTCAAATTTAATTACCCTAAATTCATTCTCATAAGAATAATGCGATGACTTGAAAAAATAAGTTAATTCCGATAGCATCAAAAAAATGATTTTATCTATTGCTGCATATACCTTCTCGTCTTCTACCTCTTTCTTAATGGACATGACCTCTTCCAAAGAAATACTTAACTCCTTCAACAAATCCAGTACTTGTATGTCGTGATGAGGTTTTTCTAAATTAGCAGTATCTAAATAAATAACCTTATGCAGATTGTCGTTAAATCTTGGTCGATGGTAGTCTGTTTCTATTTTTTCTTTGTCTTGATTGTAGAACTCTCCAGTCTCTTGATCGAAAAAATTTCCTCTTAATACTACACTGCATCCAGCTGCTTCTTCTTTGTTCTCATCCTTCCCGTAAGTTCTCCAAACAACCAGCTTATTTTCAAGTTCAGGGGCGGGCAGAAAGCTGCCGAGATATACGTTAAGTTCTTCACTTTTTTTCGCATTTTGATATGCCCCAATAACATTACTGCCCAGATAGTTTATTAATGCTTCACCCTCTTCAGGGTCATTCATATAAGCAGTATTATAATATCTAAATTTTAGATTACTATTGTTTGCAAAGCGATCAATAGTTTTAAGTGGTGTATAATGGACAAAGGCTTTTGAACCAGGTTTTACACGAGTAAACTCTTTGATGTTC
>DASTAO010000256.1:0-3457 GCA_035712525.1 Kapaibacterium sp. (SeqCode) | reverse complement strand
CCCATCAAGGCCGTGGTGCTGAAAATATCCTCTCCAAGATCATGATCAAGCCCGGAGATTATATCCCGGGCAATATGTATTTTACAACGACACGGTTGCACCAAGAGCTTGCCGGGGGTACTTTCGTCGATATCGTCATTGATGAAGCCCATGATGCCGAGAACGAGCATCCGTTTAAGGGCAATGTTGATCTTCGAAAACTCGATGCCCTGATTAAGCAAGTCGGGGCTAAGAAGATACCCTATATCTGCATCGCGACGGCAGTAAACATGGCGGGTGGCCAACCGATTTCGCTCGAGAATTTGCGTGAACTGGGTGAATTCACAAAGAAGCATCGCATTCCCATTATTCATGATATGACCCGCGTTGCCGAGAATGCCTACTTCATTCAGCAACGCGAAAAGGGATATGCTAATAAACCCGTTGCAGCCATCATTAAAGAGATCTGCTCGTTAACTGATGGAGCCACCATGAGTGCAAAAAAAGATGCGCTGGTTAACATTGGTGGTATTCTGGCATTAAACGATAAAAAGGTTTACGAGCAAGCAAGCAATTTGGTTGTCGTCTATGAAGGGTTGCATACCTATGGTGGGCTTGCGGGACGCGACATGGAAGCGATGGCTATTGGTATCACGGAATCGGTTCAAGACGATCATATCAGAGCACGAGTCGGGCAAGTAGAGTATCTCGGCCAAAAATTACTTGATGCCGGCATTCCGATCGTTAAGCCCATCGGTGGACACGGTATCTTTCTTGATGCAAAAAGATTTCTTCCACACCTAGACCAATCCGTTTATCCGGCTCAGACTTTAGCTGCAGAGATATATCTGGATTCAGGCATTCGTTCGATGGAACGTGGAATCGTATCGGCCGGCCGTGAAAAAAAAACCGGTGAAAACCGGCATCCTGAGCTTGAGCTGGTTCGATTAACCATTCCACGGCGAGTCTACACGCAGGCCCACATGGATGTTGTGGCCGAATCGGTAGAAGCGGTTTATCAGGATAGAAAGAAGGTGCGCGGCTTGAAAATGATCTATGAACCAACGTATTTGCGATTCTTTCAAGCACGCTTCGAGAGGCTTAAGTAATGCAATACAAAACGATCTTCGAGCCTTTCAAAATAAAAACGGTCGAACCGATACGTGTCACAACCGAAGAAGAACGCAAGCAACGCCTAGCCGAGGCCTCTTACAATGTGTTCTTACTACGAAGTGAAGATGTACTGATCGATCTGCTTACCGATAGCGGCACTTCAGCCATGAGCGCAGCACAATGGTCGGCGATGATGTCAGGCGATGAATCGTATGCTGGCGCGAGAAGTTGGACAAATCTTGAGAAAGAGATCCATGATCTTACCGGGTTTCAATACATTCTCCCAACTCATCAAGGTCGGGCCGCTGAGCATATTCTATATGGGTATCTTGGTACAAAAGATAAGATATTCATCAGTAATACGCATTTTGATACTACCCGGGCTAATATAGAAGTGACCGGAGCGAGTGCAGTAGATATTCCAACCATAGAATCAAAAGATATTGCTTCCGATTTCCCGTTCAAAGGAAATATGGATGTCAATAAACTGCGTGAGATTACCAAATCGAATAAAGAAAATATTGCAGCAGTCATTCTTACTGTTACTAATAATAGTGGTGGCGGACAACCGGTGAGCATGCAAAATGCCCGCGAAGTTTCTAAGATCTGTAAAGAGTACCACTTACTCTTCATCATTGATTGCTGTCGGATCGCCGAAAATGCTTATTTCATTCAGCATCATGAAGACGAGTATAAAAATAGATCCTATCGCGAAATTGCGCAGGAGATGTTTTCCCTTGCCGATGGATGTGTAATGAGCGGTAAGAAGGATGGCTTAGTGAATATCGGCGGCTTCTTAGCTCTTAATAATAAGTCGCTCGCTGATGAATGCACGAATCGGCTAATAATTACCGAAGGCTTCAAAACATATGGAGGCCTTGCCGGCAGAGATATGGACGCCTTAGCGATCGGACTCCGAGAAGTGTTTGATCCGGATTATCTTCAATATAGAATTCGAAGCACAGCCTATCTCGGCGAACATCTTCGCAAACTTGGCATTCCAGTAGTGTACCCTATCGGTGGTCATGCCGTCTATATCGATGCAAAACAATTCTATCCGCAGATTCCGGTAGATCAATATCCCGGCCAAGCCTTAGTATGCGAGTTATATCTTCAAGGGGGGATTCGTGCCGTTGAAACCGGATCCGTAATGTTTGGTAAATATGATAGCAACGGAAGGTTGATACCGGCACCGAAGGAACTGGTAAGATTAGCGATACCGCGACGCGTTTATACTCAAAGCCACATCGATTATGTAATAGAAGTATTTGAGCAGATCGTACGCACCAAAGACGACGTAAAAGGAATCAAGATTACTGAAGAGCCACAGTATTTACGACATTTTACAGCACACTTCAGCAGGCTGTCTTAATAGCTATAAGCCGAGGCTTACGCCTGGGAGTCTTATCACCTCTAAAAATGTATAGTTGATTCTTTATTGGTGTACAGTTCAAGAATGGCTGATGTTTCTGTTCTGATCATTGACGACGAAGTTTCGATTCGATCGTTACTTTCTCAAATACTTCGACTCGAAGGCTTTGAAGTATTCGAAGCCGAGACGGCAACCGCCGGGCGAAAGATTCTGGAAACCGAGCAAATTTCTCTTGTTGTCACTGACGTGCTCTTGCCGGACGCTAACGGCGTAGATTTAGTTGCCGATCTGAAACGACAATATCCGGAAATTGAGATCGTTGTCATTACTGCATTCGGCACCATCGAAGGCGGTGTTGCTGCAATGCGCAACGGAGCATTCGATTATGTAACCAAAGGTGATGAAGACGACCGGATCATTCTTACGATTGAAAAGGCAGCCGAGCGTGCTGCTCTTCGTAAACAGGTTAAAGAGTTGCAGCATCGTATCGATTCAAAGGCTGGATTCTCAAAGCTCATTGGTAAATCTGAGTCATTCTCCCGAGCCGTTGAACTTGCCAAGAAAGTAGCGCAAACTGATACGACTGTTCTTCTCTTGGGCGAGACCGGCACTGGCAAAGAGCTCTTTGCTGAAGCGATCCACCAATCTTCAAAGCGACGCGAGAAGCCGTTTGTAGCAATTAATTGCAGCGCCATTCCAAAAGATCTTCAGGAATCCGAGCTATTCGGACACAAAAAAGGAGCATTCACTGGGGCTGTTACTGATAAGGTAGGATTATTCGAAGAAGCACACACCGGTACCATCTTTCTTGATGAGGTCGGCGATATGACTCCCGAGACGCAGACGAAATTACTCCGAGTTCTTGAGACAAAAACCATCACCCGTGTCGGCGAGACAAAACCCCGCATAATCGACGTTCGCATAATTGCAGCAACAAACGTAAACCTTACTGAAGCGATCGCCGAGCATGAATTTCGAGAAGACCTCTATTAC
>DASTAO010000255.1:0-3374 GCA_035712525.1 Kapaibacterium sp. (SeqCode) | reverse complement strand
ATAAGGGCTGTGGCAAATGCAGTGCGCATACCTGTAAGACGCTTAAAACAATAAAGATATTCTTTTGAAAACAAGCAGCATCAACGTCGAAGTCGTTTATAATAAAACGCTTCCGACACCCTATGGTTACTAAAACCGATAAATTATTTTAAGCGGAAACAACCGACAGCTCAATCATCATTCTCAACTTGCGTCATCGCGGCTTCGTCTATCGGGACGGGATATTCGCCGGTGAAGCAGGCTGTGCAATAGCTGATCGGGTCGCCTTTTTTATTGGTATGCGGGACGCTTTCGAGCAGCTTTTCAACCGAGAGATACCGCAATGATTCAACACCAAGCGATTCTCCGATCTGGTCGGCGTTTTGCTCATGCCTATTGGCGATCAATTCACCCTTGCTCGGGAAGTCCATGCCGTATTTGCAAGGATGCGTCAGTGGCGGTGAGGTAATGCGCAGATGCACTTCCTTCGGAGAACCTTCGCGAAGTAATTTTACGAGCGATTTGCTCGTCGTGCCGCGAACAATGGAATCATCGACAACGACAACTTTACGATTTCTGAGGACACCTTTAACAACGTTAAACTTGATCTTAACCTTCATCTCACGGTTATCCTGTCCCGGCTGAATGAAGGTACGACCGACATAGTGCGAGCGGATCAAGCCGATCTCGTACTTGGATGGGTTGCCTTCTTTATTATTCTGTGAGACGAAGCCGAGCGTTGCCGTATTCGAAGAATCGGGTACATTAATAACGGTCAGTCTCTTATCGCCATTCTTAGTGACGGGGCTTTCCATCGCCAGATTCTTCCCAAGTCGGCGTCGGACTTTATCGACGTTCTCTTCAAAGATCTTGGAATCCGGACGAGCAAAATAAATATACTCGAAGATGCAATGATGCGCGAGTGGCTTCTCATCAGCGATCTGGTACGAAGTGATCTTGCCGGTCTCGACGGTATGATTATCGATCACAACGATCTCATTCGGCTCGACATCGCGGACATATTCTGCCCCGACGATATCGAAGGCGCACGTTTCGCTCGCAACCATATATGCCCATTCACCGTCAGGGCGTTTGAGGCGGCCGATGGCAAGCGGCCTGATGCCGTGCGGATCGCGTGCAGCAATGAGCGCCGTATCCGTAAGCATCACGAGTGAATAAGAGCCAAGCGTCTTGCGAAGGGCATCGCGGATCTGGCCGATCTGTTCTTTCTCGTTCGAACGGGCTACTAAATGCAGGATAAGTTCGCTATCCGTGCTGGTCTGGAAGATCGTGCCTTGCTCGTTGAGTTCGCGGCGGATCGTGGCAGTATTAGTAAGATTACCATTATGTGCCAGTGCAAAATTGCCGCTGCGATACTGCATGTAGAACGGTTGAATGTTCTCCGTTTTGCCGGAGGCCCCGGTAGTAGAATAGCGGTTATGGGCGATCGCTGCATCGCCGGCAAGCGTATCGGTTAAAATTTTAGAATCCTGAAAAACACTGAGAACGAGGCCGTGATCTTTATGAATTGAGAACTTCCGTTTTGCTGCCGACCCATTCTTTTCCCACCTTGAAGAAAGTATTCCTGCTGCTTCCTGCCCCCGATGCTGTAATGAATGCAACGCATAATACGAAATAACGGCGGCATTAGGATGATTAAAAACACCGATAACGCCACAATTGGAGCGGGGCTTATCGATCTCTTCGGAATTAGCAGGGTGATGAGTGCAGGTAACGCAGGAAACGGAATACGGATCGTCTCCTCTAGTATCGGTCAGGATAGGAAATAAGCTTTCGTTCACGTGCAGGGGTTTTAACGGTCAGCGTGGTGGTAAACAAGGAAACGGAGGATTAAGTTGATAGAGGGGTAATTATTAGGAAAACAGCTTGTCATTCCGAACGGAGTGCAGCGATGTGAGGAATCTGTGAATACACCACCTTTTACTAACCCCGGAGCGAATTAAATACTCAATCCTCACAGATTCCTCCCGTTGGTCGGAATGACACCGAAGCCATTTGTCAATACAAAATTATTTCCTTGTCATTCTGAGCAGCGCGAAGAATCTAAAGATTCGGCGGCTGAAAGCTCAGATTCTTTGCTCCCGCTCAGAATGACACGAACACTAGTTATTTGCAACACAACGCACTTAGAGCCGTACTTCACTGTTCTACTCCTTCAATAAAAATGGCTCACGAAGAAGAACTCCTTGGTAAAGCGTATGACGCCCGATTAATGAAACGGCTTATCCGCTATCTGCGCCCTTACCGGTGGCAGGTGGTCGGAGCGATTCTTATTACCATTCTTATTTCGATCCTAGGCCCGCTGCGCCCTTATCTTATCAAAATAGCCATCGATGATTATATCGTTCATAAGAATTACGATGGGCTGACAACGATCCTGATCTTGCTTGTTGCCAGTGTTCTCTTTCAGGCAGCAGTTCAATACCTACAGACGGTTATCACGCAATGGATTGGCCAGAAGACGATCTATAATCTTCGCAAAGAAATTTTCGATCAGCTTCAGACTTTATCACTGAAATTTTTCGATAAGAATCCTGTCGGTAGATTAGTGACACGTTTAACGAGCGATGTCGAGGTGCTTAACGAGCTCTTTAGCTCTGGCATCGTGATGATCTTTGCCGATATCTTTGTGATCCTCTGGATCTTCATCTTCATGTTTTTTATCAATTGGAAATTATCGCTTGTCGTACTTGCGGTATTTCCATTTCTGCTCGTTGCCACAGCGATCTTCCGCAAAAAAGCCCGCGAGACGTATCGTGATGTTCGGCTCTTTGTCGCGAGAATGAATGCATATCTGAATGAGCACGTCTCAGGTATCATCACCGTCCAGCTATTCGGCAGAGAAAAACGAACCCTCGAACACTTCGAGGCGATCAATCGTGATCATGCCGATGCGAATATTCGTTCGGTCTTTTATTATGCCGTATTTTTTCCAGCGATCGAGTTTCTTTCAGCTGTTACCTTTGCTGCTATTATCTGGTACGGTGGGTCTGGCATCGTCCATTCATGGACAATCACCAGCGGTGAAGTGTTGACTATCGGTACACTTATTGCCTTTATTCAATACACGGAAATGTTCTTCCGCCCGTTGCGCGACCTTGCAGATAAATATAATATTCTGCAAAGCGCAATGGCATCGAGCGAGCGAGTTTTTAAGCTGCTTGATGATGATACTCTTATTCATCCACCGGCAGAACCGAAACCAGTCGGTCATCTTCTTGGCGAGATCGAATTTAAGAACGTGTCGTTTGCCTACAACGCCGATGACTATGTCCTGAAAAATATCTCGTTTCATGCGAAGCCCGGCGAAACCATCGCTTTCGTCGGTGCTACTGGTGCCGGAAAATCTTCGATCACAAATCTCATCACCCGAT
>DASTAO010000254.1:0-4227 GCA_035712525.1 Kapaibacterium sp. (SeqCode) | reverse complement strand
ATGGCAGTCGCCTCGATCACGATCATGAGCTGGTTGGCATGGCTGGTAGTTGGCCTCAACGTAAAAGAATAATACCACCTTACTTTTTAGTCCCAGACTTTCTGAACAACCCGATCAGCGCAACAAGAGCCCAGATCCCTTCGAGAATAACGAACGGGATATAACCGATCATCACCGAAGCATAGCAAGCAAGTGCAGCACCTACCATGTTAAGTATTCCGTACGCTTTGCTGCCGGTGGTCAGAAATTTAAAGAGAGCAAGGAAGTAAGCAACCAGCAACAGTAATACTCCAACTGACCCAATTATTTCTGAAACCGTCATACTATCTTAGCTTTTGTCTATTTCTGTATGAGTATGGAATAAAGATATCAGCCATTGCTCGTCTCCGCCGATTCCTGCTCGAGCTTATCTACCATCTCCCGCACCGCTTCCCATTCCGGTGTGCCTTTGAGCGTACCGATGCCCTCGGTCTCATCTTCTAAAAATGATTTCAATGTCTGTATGTTTCGGTATCCCGCTGCGATCACTTTGCGGAATGTCGCGATGCCCGATGAATAGTCCTTCAACATACAATGTAGACAGGCCGTATTGAAGAGCGAAATTTCGTCCCGCACAGTATCCAATTTCCGGCCCGCGGCGCGTGCGTCCTCATCGAGGCCTGCATGGTGAAGGAGCACGGCATGCCACACTCGTGCACTTTCATCGTCCGGAAAGAGCTTCAGATACTTTTCATATTTCGGGATCGCAGCTAAAGCCCACTGCTTCTGCTTGGAATCTTCTTTGGCATTGTTGCAGGCAATCACAAGATTGGAGATTGTCGGCAGATCATCCGGTTCCAACTTCAGCGCCTCTTCAAAGGCAGCAATCGATTTCGCATGCTGACCGGTATTCCCATAAAAAAATCCCAGCGAAAAATAGCTATAGAGATCCTGCGGATCGCTCCGAATAAAGTCCTGCGCGGCGTTCTCGGCTTCTTCCCATTTACCTTGGAGCATCAAGATATAGGAAAGTGGGCGGTTCACACTCGTAAGATCGGGTTTCAGTCGTTTCGCCTCCTGAACAAGTGAAAATCCTTCGTCTAAAAGGTGCGGATCGCGATTGTAACTACGGTATATAGCTGCCAACGCATTGGCTTTGCCGGAATATGCCTGTGCATAGGCCGGATCAAGCCGGATAGCTTCGGACCAAACCTGTGCCGCAAGCTGAAAGCCTTCCTTGGTGTTGCGAGTGAAATATTCGTTCCCCTTGAGGAATAATTCATATGCCTCGGCGTTCTCTGTTCCGCGCTCGGCAAGCTTTTGCTTTTCGTCGGCGGTGAGGATCACATTCAGTCCCTCGGTTACTTTCTTCGCAACTGCTTCCTGAATATCGAAGATATCCTTCATCTCCCCGCGCAGCGAGTCCTGCCAAAGATGATCGCCGGTATCAATGTCCAAAAGACGAGCGCCTATCTTAATCTGGTCGCCAAACTTTCGCACATCGCCTTGAACAAAATATCGTATGCCCATCTCACGGGCATACGTCGTGAGCTGCCCGTGATACTGTTTGAATTCCTTAGTTGCCTGACTATCGGCAAGCTTCAGCGCCTTGACATTTGAAAGTGCCGCAATGAGTTCGCTGACGATTCCATCGGCGAACCATCCATTGTCTCCCGTCGGCGAGAGGTCTTCGAACGGCAGGATCATAAGGCTCTTGCGGCCATCGGTCTCTTTGACGATCTTCAGCTCCGGTGCCTGCGTCGCTTCGAGGCCGAGCTTCCCAAGTGCGCGCAGGATCGCATCGATGTTCGTCATCGGCGCCCGCTGGATGCCGGCTAATTGATATTCAAAGTCTTCAGTAAGAGCGACCGGCTCAAGATCGAGAGGTAGTATCTTCTTTCGTTTTTCCGAAGCGAGCGAGACTTCCTTAATGACATTATGCGATTCGAGCGACGCCGGGCTAAGCAATACTACAAAAGCTTTGCAGTCATTGATCGCCTGGACGATCTCCTTAGACCAACTAGAGGAGACTTCAAGATTCGATTGATCGATCCAGACCGAAAGCCCAGCCGAAGCGAGCAGCTCCGTAAGCTGCTCGGCTTTCTCGCGATCTTTGGATGAATAGGAGATGAAGATATCAGCCATTAACTTAGAAGTAAACTTATCGGACTACCACGAACTGTCGGTGAACCGATGTTTCGTTGTCATTGATTTCGACGACATAGCTTCCGGCTGAAAGATATCCGATCTCAAGGGAAATGGTTGTGGCCATTCCACTTGGCACATCAGCGGAGGTATTGAGCACGATATGTCCGAGGTCGTCGAGCACCCGAATGGTCGCGCGGGTAGCGCGTTCGGCATTCACTGTGAACTTCAACTTGTTACCGCGAACCGGATTCGGGCTTAGCTCACTGACCTCCATGGTCGGAACGTTGAGTTGACGGATCACCCCGGAGTGTGTCGCCGGGGAAGAGACATAAGCGAAGACGTCGCAGTCCTTGAATGTCGGTGGGCGGTTCTCCGCCCAAACATCGACGAAGGTGCCTCCGAACGCATCGGAATATGTATAATCGCCGATCGAAGCGAAACGGCCGCCAGTTCCGGCAGAGGCAAGTGTCGGATCGAAGAGGCGCGTTCCAAGCGTTTCAGGCTTTGTCGGTGTATCGAACGAGTATCGTACTCTGCGCATAAGCATATTTGCAGAATCCTCTTCAGAGCTATACATGACGGCATATGCCTGCTTTGTCGAAGGATCATAGGTCACCCACGGCATGCAATGGTCACGGCCCGGAAGCGACGGTGTGCCGATTCGGAGCGGCGATGACCATGTGATACCCTCATCGTTCGAGCGAACCATAAATTCCTGTGCAGCATGTTCTATTGTATCGTAGGATCCATAAACAGCATACAGGTCGTTCGTTCCAGGGTTGAGGTCAAAGGAAATGTACGGATCGATTCTGAAGCCCTTCGCCCCTTTGAGCATGGCGTAGGTATAGACGTTGTGATCGACGGGATATGCTTTCTGGCGCATTGCGATCGGATACTCAGAGAATGAATTACCGCCATCGTGCGAGACCTCCATTGCGAACGAGGCAACTGTCTCGTCCCGAAAATTATTTGAGGAAATGAATACCGTGCCGCCTTTGCCGATGCGGATCGTCGCAAAATGCCCGAATGCAGTACTATATTCCAACCGCTTTGACCAGCTTACGCCGTGGTCATCACTATAGGCGAAGTAATTGATCCCATCCCAGAGGGTATCGGCGATCGAAGGATACTCCGACCAAGCAACATACAGTCTCCCGTGATAGGGGCTGCTTGGGTCGCGATCAACAGCGATGGAAGGCTTGTCTTGCAACTTCGTCGGTTTGACCGTGTCGCCGACGACCGGTGAGCCAAGCGTCCAGTTCTTGCCGTCGGTGCTGCGTCCGACTATGATATCAGTGATCGAGAAGTCGGGTGAGCCGGCTAGAAACGCATAATAGAACATGCCGGAGTCATCGCACGTGAGAATCGGATCGCACCATGCTTTTGCCCCGTGGAAATTGACTTTGGGCAGATGCAATTTTGTCCACGAATTTCCTGCGTCGGTGGAAACGCATGCGGACATGCCAAGAGCAAGGGAAACCTGCGAACCATCATTGAACCCGACAACAATAAGGTTGGGGTTACTACGGCTAATGGCAACCGTTGTCTCGTTTTCATCAGCAGCGTTATGAGTGATATCAAGAGAGGTGTCGCCCAATGACTGCTGTTGCTGCACTGATGAGAAGCCCATATCGTCAACAGCATTGTTTTGTGCGATGCGACTACCAATAATGCGGCGGAAAATATCGCATTCGCGGTAGAGCTGCTTCCCAAGCGGTGCTACCTCCAGTCCGCGGGGAAGTGCTTGCTCGGTGTTCGATCTGATAGGTGTGACTTCTTGAGCCGCCGCTATGCGAGCAGCAATAATAAAGCCAAGTACTGTAACCAACCGGAATGTCGTCATATTAATATGGGGAAAAGTGAAACATACAACTATGTGGTGTCCTCGATGCGGATAACAACTCGGTCTGTTGCTCTGCCCTTTCGTGGTCTTTCGATGAGTAAGAGATAAAGATGTCAGCCACGATGCAGTACCTCCGCTTCGATCTCTTCAATCAGCACTCGGGTTTCTTCCCACTCTGGTGAGCCTTTGAGCAAGGCAAGGCTTTCTTGCTCCGTCTCTAAAAGCAATTTTAATTTTTGGATATTTCGGTATCCTGC
>DASTAO010000253.1:0-7375 GCA_035712525.1 Kapaibacterium sp. (SeqCode) | reverse complement strand
TCCATCGTAAGGATTAGCAAATGCTATAATACTATGATTTACAACTGGGGTATATGTTTGAAAAAAAGGACTGGAAGTATGGTATGGTGCCCCATCATAAGGGGCAGCAGTACCAGATCTAGTTTGATAATGTTTACCATCAACATAATGAGCAGTACTTGCCCAAGACATTGTCGGTGAATAACTAGTTGGTGTGTAAAAGATTAATGCTGTTGGATCATTAGGGGCACCAGCATCATCACGCAGAACGTACATCCCACGAGGTGCTGGCGAAAGACCAGGAACGCTACCGACTAAAATTCTTGCGTGAGAAGCGTACCCATAATCATGCGCTGGGTCGCTATCATCTTTTTTTAATAGATTCACTACTAAGCTTTTACTATTATTTACTACTCTCATATACACCGGCATTTTAAAATGTGGGCCTGCGTTATTATCAATGCTAATAGCAGCAACGTCAAAAGTAGGCAACGATGGATTTGCTCTTACATCACATGCCACGGTAGCTCTACAAGCACCATTGTTACTTGGAATTAAACTATTTACTCCAGTAAACGACTGAGCCACTAACCCGTCAGACAAATTAACAGCTACGCCTTGAATATACCATTCCAAAAACGGTGAGTCACCATTAGGGTTTGGGTTAGGTGCCGGATGATATATTATACTTTCCCAAACGATATATAAATACTTAGCATCAATCGCTACATCAAAAAAATCTCTCCAATCTGGTTCGAAATATGGGTCCAAATGAAAAGGGTTGCCTTGGTCAGTATTGGGTGGGTTTGAATTTGCATTTGGTGTACCGGAATTAGCCGTAACAATATTCATTTTAAAAATTTGATTTGGAATATCATCAATATCTGCATCAGGGTAAGACGTTATCAAACTTGTGATAATATGCCTAGATGTAGATGCTGTTCCATACATATCAGCAAGATTTATATTAATTTTTCTATTAGAAATCAATGAAGCGTGCGAATCATCAAACCCTTCTATGTAAAAGCCCATGGGTTTACCGGTAGCAGCATTATACTTTAGTCCTACATATCTTACACTCCCCTTTAAGTTCGCCACTACCTTTACATTTGGATCAGGTTTAGTTAAGGTTGGACCAAGATGTACAAATGACCCCATTTCTACTATTCCAGGGGGGGTAACTGGTGTTTGCACGGCATCAGAGGAAACCAGGTGGTTTCCTAATAGCATCCATTCACCTTTATCCGTGACTGCCCATTGCCCGTAACCATTAGCAGCTAGAGAAATGATATTTGTAGCGTGATTGTCAGCATTACCATCGACATCACCCCCTGAAAAAAACATTGGGTTTTGGAAATTGTATGGCACTGGCGTGTATACTTGTCCCCACCCTCTTGTATTAAGCAAAATAGAAATAATAAAAAGTACAGCAAAAAGTAATACTGAATTCTTAAAGAGCGATATTTGACGTTTGTAGATGTTCATTGTAGAGTTCCTTTTTCAATTGTGTAAGATAGTAACTACCAAGAGGCGATACGAGGGACGAAGTGATGGACTTCGCTGCGGGTACCGGGACTCTATTCAAATATACAACATTTTTTTGTTATCTACGTAAAATCAAAGTTTCCCAAAATAAAAAAAGCCCGCCAACAGGCGGGCTTTTTTTCACTAACCAATCTACGCTATTAATTTACGTATTCATTCAACTTCTCTACCAGGCGTTGCTTGCCGACGGCACCGATGATCATATCGACCGGCTTGCCGCCCTTGAAGATCATTAACGTCGGCACGGAGCGGATGCCGTAGTTCATCGAGATCTGCGGATTCTCATCGACATCGACTTTGCCGATGACTGCTCTGCCATCGTATTCTTTTGCAAGTTCTTCAACGATCGGTGCGATCATGCGGCACGGGCCGCACCAGGTTGCTGTAAAATCTACCAGGACCGGCTTATCGCTCGAAAGCACATCCTGCTCGAACGTTGCGTCCTCAAAATGTAATGGGGTGCCGTTAGTAATCATGTTTGTTTCCTCTGTTATTAAAATGCTAAACTTATAGGTATTACGTCCTGAAGAGAACGGTGTTTCGCCCTAAATGCGATTCCGCATCGGCGATCAGTGCATCGGTCGGTGCAACAGCGAATGACTCCGGCAATTTGTAATGCCGACGTGAAGCCGTCTCGGAATTTTCAACAGCGATGTAACTGATGCAATTCCCCGGGTGCCGCTTGATCACGTCCTGCAAGGAATGCAGCTCGCCATTCGGTGCACCGCCATTATCGGTTACCTTAAAAACAACGCCTTTCGTTCGTTTGCGGCGAATGTCAGAGATCGAATATGCTTCGTTAACGGTAACGCTTGCAGCATCATTGATCGCATTTTTACGGACTTTGCCGCTAATGGCTATCGGCTGTTCGTCAACAATCAGGTCCTTAAATTTTTCAAGCGCTTCGTTCCAGAAAATGCAATCGCACTTACCGGAAAAATCTTCAACCGATACGATCGCAAATGCCTTGCCATCACGATTAAGCTTCTTCGTTATGCCGACAATACTACCAAGAACAAAAACGTCCTCGTTGGCCTTCAGATCGCTGACTTCACTAAACTTCACCGACGAAAAACTTTGGACATCAACTCTGAATGGTTCGAGCGGATGCCCGCTGACATAAAAGCCAAGAACGAATTTCTCCTTCGAGAGCAATTCCCTATCGGTAAATGGAATTTGTGCCGGTGATAATTGAGGCTCGTGACTGACAACTTCTTCGGTCGAACCGCCGAATAAATTATCCTGTCCTTGCGAATTCATCTTCGATGAAAGCGAACCGTAATCGATCGCCTTCTCAATGTTCGCAAATAGGTCGGAGCGGAATTTTGCGATCGGCATTCCATCGGGCTTAATGGCATCGAATGCACCGCCGATCGTCAATGCTTCTGCAGCGCGCTTATTAACTAACCGTGAATCGACACGACCGGTAAAATTAAAGAGTGAGCTATACGGCCCGGCTTTAGTACGTTCGGCAACAATACTTTCAGCCGCTTTCTCGCCGACGTTCTTTAAACCGGCAAGCCCAAACCGAATCCCTTCCGGAGTCGGAGTAAAATGCAGTAAACTTGAATTGACATCAGGCGGCAAGATAGAAATGCCAAATTTCTTCGCCTCATCGATAAGCTGCACCACATAATCCGATGAGTTCATTTCATGCGTCATGTTAGCCGCAAGAAACTCTGCCGTATAATGCGCTTTTAGATACGCCGTCTGATAAGCAACAAACGAATACGCAACGCTATGAGATTTATTAAACGCATAGCTTGCAAACTTCACAAGCCTATCCCAAATTTCTTCAGCGATCTTTGGCGGGACGGTCTTTTCAACGCTGCCTTTGATGAAACTCGATTTCATCGCATCCATCTTCGCCAGATCTTTCTTGCCCATGGCGCGGCGAACTTCATCTGCTTTTGCAAGGGTGAATCCGGCAAGATCACGAACGATCTGCATAACCTGCTCCTGGAAGACGATGACACCATAAGTATCTTTCAGGATCGGTTCAAGGATCGGATGCAAATACTCGATCTGTTTACGTCCTTGCTTACGATCGATAAAGTCAGGAATATGCTCCATCGGTCCCGGCCGGTACAATGCATTCATCGAAGCAAGGTCTTCCATGTTCTCCGGCTTGAGCGATCGCATGTAGTTCTGCATCGGCGGAGAATCGAACTGGAAAACCGCTAGGGTATCACCGCGACCAAATAACTCATACGTCTTCGGATCGTCAAGCGGTATCTCATCGATATTGATCTTTACCCCATGCTGCTGTTCGATAAGAGCAAGCGTGGTATCGATGATCGAAAGTGTGCGAAGCCCAAGGAAGTCCATCTTCAGCAACCCGGCATCTTCGATGTCCTTCATCGAATACTGAGTTACCAGATCGTCTTCGTTCGGAGATTTATAAAGCGGTACAAAATTCGAAATATCGCCGGGTGCGATCACCACACCAGCGGCATGCTTGCTCGAGGCACGAGCAAAACCTTCGAGGACTAAAGCATTCTTTAAAAGAGTATCAAGCTTTTCTTTATGCTCTGTTCTTGCATACTTTGCAAGAACCGCTTTCATTTCAGGTAACTCGGTTGCTTCTTTAAGCGGCGTTACCTTCCCCATTACGACGGGAATGCACTCCGTGAGTTCGCCAATGATGCTAAGCGGAACACCGAGCACTCTGCCGACGTCTTTCAAAACAGCTCGTGCTGAAAGTGTCGAGAAAGTAATGATCTGTGCAACCGATTCCGTGCCGTACTTCTCTTTGACATAACTGATAACTCGGTCGCGTTTATCATCCGAGAAATCAATGTCGATATCGGGCATGGACACTCGATCCGGATTCAGGAATCGCTCAAAGAGCAGATTGTACTTGATCGGATCGACATTCGTAATGCCAAGCGCGTATGCTACAATCGAACCAGCAGCCGAGCCACGGCCAGGGCCAACACTCACACCGCGACGACGAGCTTCAGCAATAAAATCCTGAGTGATCAAGAAGTATCCTGCATAACCCATCTTCTTAATAACCGATAACTCGAACGAAGAACGCTCCTGTAACTCGGCGTTCATCGACTTATATCGACGATCAAGACCTTCGTTCGTCAGCTTCTCGAGATATTCATCAAGATTAGAAACACCGGCGTCTTCCGGGATCGGAAATACCGGCATCTTGAGATCTTTCGAAAGCTCAAGATTGCAACGCTCAGCAACTTCAAGCGTATTCTCGATTGCACCGCCATACTCACCAAACAACTGCTTCATCTCTTTAGCAGAGCGGAAATAGTTTTCCGGAGTATGATATTTTAGCTGAGTAATATCAGGCGGATTATCCTTATCCGCGTCCTTTATATAAAGCAGGACATTATGCGGGACAGCATGTTCGGGCAGAATGTAGTGGCAATCATTCGAGCAGATGAGCTTTAAGCCCATCTCCTTTGCGAGCTTCGGAGCCTGTGCTAAAACAGCCTTTTCGACATCGAGATGGTGATTCTGAATCTCGACATAAAAATCGGTATCAAAAATATCTTTATATAACGCCGCTACTTCTTTAGCCTTGTCGTACTGGTTGGCAATGAGATACGGAGAGATAACTCCACCGGCGCAAGCTGACATAGCAATAAGCCCCTCGCTATGCTCACGCAGAATATCGGTATCGATTCTCGGCTTATAGTAAAAACCTTCGGTGTGGCCTTTCGTAACGAGCTTCATCAAGTTCTTATAGCCCGTCTCGCTCTTTGCCAGGAGAATAAGATGATGATAGACTTTTCGTTTACCGCTCGGATCGTTGATCTGCTCACGAACCCGACGAGAACCTTCAGAAACGATATACATCTCACAGCCGATAATGGGCTTAACCCCTTCGGCTTTAGCTGTTTTATAGAACTCATAGGCCCCGAACATTACCCCATGATCCGTCAGGGCAACAGCCGGCATCTCGAATTCCTTCGCCTTCTTGACGAGGTCCTTCACGCTACAAGCCGCATCGAGCAGCGAGTAGTACGTGTGGTTATGGAGATGTATAAAATCGGCTTGGGGCATGATAGAAACTCTTGAAAAAATCTAAGGCAAAACAGACCTAAATCATTCGTAAAGTTATTAACAAAATTGTCTGAACCTTGATTTTAAGAGATTGATAAGATTAATAAAGATTACAGAAATTATCTCAAAAATCCATAAAATCTCCTAAAATCAAGGTTCAGACAACCAACACTCTAACTTCACTCATTTCCCGCATAGCCCACTCAACACCTTCCCTGCCAAATCCCGAATCTTTAACTCCACCATAGGGCATAGTATCGACCCTAAAAGTCGTTGTATCATTAACAATTACGCCACCAACCTCGAGTGTATTATAGGCAAGTTGTATCTTCTCAGCATCGCTTGTATAGACACCTGTCTGCAATCCATATCGACTGGAATTTACTTTGCGCAACGCTTCTTCAAAATAATCATAAGACTCCGCTAAAACCACCGGAGAAAAGGCTTCTTCTTTATACAGATTGCTTTCAATGGGCACATTTGTCATGACAACGGGCGTAATCCAATTTGGCGCCCTGTATTCACCGGTATGTCTCGTCGCTCCCAATCCCTGAGCCTCCGCGACCCATCCCCAAGCCCGCTTCGCTTCTTTTTCGCTGATCATTGGCCCGACAAGCACATCATCGTTCAACGGATCGCCGACTTTTATCTCAGCAACTGTGGCTAATAGCCGCTCAAGAAGCTCGTCGTATAAATGATTGGCAACGAGCAACCGCTGCAAGCTAATGCACACCTGCCCCGCATAATAAAACCCGGCAACACACATTGACTTGATCAGCTTATCCCAGTCTTTAACTTCATCGACGATTATCGCAGCATTGCCACCAAGTTCAAGCGTCACCTTCTTCTTCGGCACAAGTTCTTTTAATTTCCAACCGACTACTGCACTTCCGGTAAACGAAACCGTCTTAATCCTTTCATCCTGAATCATTGCTTGTGCAACATCATTCTCGCATGGCACGACATTCAACCATCCTGCGGGCAAACCACTCTGAGCTAAAATATCGCAGAGAAAAAAAGCAGTAAGTGGCGTTTGTGGCGGAGGTTTTAATAATACCGGGCAGCCGCAACCGATCGCCGGCGCAACTTTATGTAGTGCCAAGTTCAGTGGAAAATTAAACGGAGTGATCGCAGCCACCGGCCCAGCGGGAAAATATCGAAAGCTTATATCTTTGCCGGCGGCATTCGAAGCACCCATTGCATCGACATCGAATACATTTTCTGAAGCAATGGCAGCTTTCGCGGATGCTTCGAGAGTAAATATCCCCCTGCTTACTTCTATCCGTGAATACGCGATAGGCTTACCGGATTCAGCTGTGATCAGCCGCGCACATTCTTCCGAAAGGTCGCTCAGTAACTTAGCTGCATTGCTTAAGATCTCCGAACGAGTTGCAGTAGTTAATTCTTTCGCCTGAAATGCCGAAGCTGCTGAAGCAATCGCGGAGTCTATCTGTTCGTTACTACAGTATCCAACACTTCCGATGACTGCACCCGAAAATGGATTTATAACATCATGAGTACCGGCCTCACCTGAAATAGTTGTCCCGTTGATATAGGGATTTCGTACGATCATTTCTTCGTAAAAGTGTATTGCCCCGTTTCGGTATGATCGATAACGATACGGTCACCCGGTCTGAAATCGCCACCAAGGACTTTCAATGCCAAGGTATCGACGATCTGCTTTTGGATAACCCGCTTCAATGGCCGCGCTCCATAGACGGGATCGTATCCGCTTTGTGCAAGCCAATCTTTTGCAGCATCGGTGATCTCAAGCATCAGTCCTTCCTTTTCAGACATATCGATGATATTTTTTAACTGGACA
>DASTAO010000252.1:0-5493 GCA_035712525.1 Kapaibacterium sp. (SeqCode) | reverse complement strand
GCTTCGCTTCCCTGAGTACGGCTCGGCACCACTGCGTCCAGGTCGAGATGGGAATGTGCTCGAGCAAATAAAACCGCCGATACCTGGAGTAGGCCTTGGGACGGTTGAGCGAATGTTCGGTAAATCGCCACAAGATCTTTTTGGTACTCAGACCTCACGGTTAATGCCATCGCCAAAGCGCGAAACAGAAGATGGGCAGATCGCGCCGGCTGCTCAACCAACTTCTGCCGCAGAACGCAAAGCGATCAGCGAAGAAGCATTAGCCGAAAAGCCACAGCTTTGGCAGATGCATAATAAATACATCTTCTGCCAGATCAAGTCGGGTTTGATGATCGTTGATCAGCATGTTGCCCATGAACGAGTGTTATACGAGCGCATCCTTCGTTCGCTTGAAGAGGGCAGTGCTAATTCGCAGGAGTTGTTGTTCCCTCAAGGAGTAGAGCTGTTGCCGCGAGAAGTTGCGATGATTCGTGAACTTCATGACCCACTTACGGCGATGGGTTTCCATATCAGATTTTTTGGTGGTACTTCGGTTGTCATCGATGCTGTGCCAACTGATGTGAAGAGTGGGAGCGAATCGAGCATCCTTCATGAATTGCTCGAATCCTACGACGAATATGAGCGACTTGGTACGTTCTCAAGCCGTGAGGCATTAGCTGCAGGGTTTTCATGTCGCGCTGCCATAAAATCAGGTGATAAGCTTTCGCAGGAAGAGATGCACTCGCTTATCGAGCAGCTCTTCCAAACGAAGATGCCATACGTCTGCCCGCATGGAAGGCCAGTGGTGATAAAGCTTGCCCTTGATGAACTTGATAGAAGATTCGGCCGCACTCCGGTGATGGCTAAGGAAGACTAGTCCTAATGAAATCCTTTTTATTTCCCTCTCTCGTTGGCTTCTTTTTTCTTCTCAGTCTATGTTCGTGTAAGAAAACAGAGCCACTTCATCCGCAGCGAAAGGATATCGTTGAATCGGTGTATGCCTCCGGTACCATCATCGCGACCAACGAGTATAACCTATTCTCCCTTGCTAATGGCACGATCGTAAAAAAGCTGGTTAACGATGGCGATTCTGTTCATCGGGGCCAGGCGCTCTTTGAGGTAAAGAACGATCCACAATCTGCCCGGGTAGAAACGGCTCTCGAGGCCTTGCGAAAAGCACAAAGCGATCTTTCCGAGAATTCTTCCGTCTTGCAATCGCTTCGGCTTACGATGCAAAGTGCTCGGTTAAAAGCGAAAAATGACTCGTTGCAGTATGAGCGCTCGAAGAATCTTTTTGCATCAAATGCAATAACTCACTCGCAATTAGAAACAGCGGAGCTCGCCTATACCGCTTCAGCGAACGATAGCAAAGCTGCCGAGGAGCATTACCATTCCACACTTAACGATCTGCGCCTTGCCAAAAGCAACGCCAACTCCCAGCTGTCGGCCGCGCAAAGTGAGCTGGAAAATTTTACGATCAAGAGCGATGCCGATGGCGTCGTTTTTAAGACCAATAAAGAATTGGGTGAGGCTGTACGTGCTGGAGAATTGATAGCCCTCATTGGTGAGCGTGATCATCGGACTATTAAATTAGCGGTCGACGAACAGGATATAGACAAGATAGCGATCGGTCAGCAGATCGTCCTGAAAACAGATATTACCGGTAATACTATTTATACGGCTCATGTCATACGGATCTATCCGGTTATGAACACGCTCGATCAGACCTTTCGGGTCGATGGAGAATTTGATACGCTTTCCTCGATGCCGTTCGTTCATCATTCGGTCGAAGCTAATATCATTATTACTAAAAAGAAATCGGTTCTCGTTATTCCTCGCTCGATGCTTATCGGCGAGGATAGTGTGATGGTTCGTGTCGATGGAAAAGAGAAGAAGGTCGCTGTCGCTATCGGTATTAAGACACTTGATGATGTCGAGATCGTTTCCGGACTCGATGAGCATTCTGAGATACTCCCTCCGCCAACGAATTAGCGATGAGCTTAGCTGTAAATCTTTCCATCTCCAAAACTCATTTGCTTTCGCGAAAGAAGCAATCGCTTATAGCAATGCTCGGCGTTACGTTCGGCATTGCAATGTTCATCCTCATGATCAGCTTTATGAAAGGGGTGAATCAATTTCTGTCCGATACAATGCTCTCCTCAACTCCGGATATCCATATCTATAACGATGTGAAGACCGATTATTCCATGTCGGTAACCAAGGAGTTTATAAAGGATACGGTAAATACCGTTATCTCCGTCCGGCACCCGAAGCCGAAAGAGATATCGTTAAATATCAAGAATGCAGCTGATATAATTGCCGATATCAAGACTAATCCAAAAGTTTCAGCCGTTTCGCCTTTGCTGAGCACACAAGTATTTTATAATTACGGCCCGGTGCAGATCAATGGGTTGATAAATGGAGTTGATATTTTGGAAGAAGCTCGCTTATATAAGCTAAACACTAAGATCGTCAGCGGACGGTTAGAAAATCTCCTTACATCCGATAACGGCATCCTAATGGGTCAGGGATTAGCGGATAAGCTCAATGTTAAGTTGGGCGACATTGTAACCCTTGCAACGCCAACCGGTTCTTCGATGCGATTTCGGATCGTGGGGACCTTTAAGATCGGCATCGGGCAGATCGATAATGTAAAAAGCTATGTCAATATTTCGAGCGTGCAGCAACTATTGGGTAAAGATCGCAACTACATTACCGACATTGCCATAAAGCTAAAGAATATTGAAGATGCGAAAGTCGAGGCAGCGGTGATGTCGAAGAAATATAATTATAAAGCTGACGATTGGGAGACGGCGAATTCCTCAGTCATGGCATCAAACCTGATCCGCGATATTCTCACAATTGTTGTCAGTGCTACACTGCTTATCGTTGCCGGCTTTGGCATCTATAATATCATGAACATGACTATCGCCAGTAAGCTAAAAGACATTGCGATCTTAAAAGCCGAAGGCTTTGCTCGGCGCGATATTATGCAGATCTTCTTGACGCAGTCTATCGCGATCGGTGTATTAGGCGCCCTTACCGGAATTGGACTTGGGTTCCTACTTTCGTACGGTATGTCGCGGGTGCCATTTCCGCAAAGTGAATTTATCTCGCTTAAATTTTTTCCGGTGACCTTTCAATTACGGTACTATGTATTCGGCGTGGCTTTTGGTGTCTTGACTACTTTTTTTGCGGGATTAATGCCTTCGATCAAAGCTTCAAGAATCGATCCGGTGGCTATTCTGAGAGGGTAACTTCAGGATTGTACTTTTCGCATGGCAGAGATATTACGAGCGACGAAAGTAAATAAATTCTTCAGTGAAGGAGAAGATTTCCATGTCCTGAAAGATGTCTCCATCTCCATAGCACAAGGGGAGTTTGTTTCGATCATTGGCAAGTCCGGCAGTGGCAAATCGACGCTATTATATTTGCTTTCGACGCTTGATACATCCTATAGCGGCGAGATCGCCATCAACGGGAAGGTCCTTGGCGGCATGAATCAGAATGAGCTTGCTGCATTGCGAAATGAATGCATCGGCTTTGTGTTCCAATTCCATTTTTTGCTGCCCGAATTTACGGCTCTTGAAAATGTGATGCTGCCGGCCCTAAAATTGGGTAAATACTCAAAAACGGAAATCGAAGATCGGGCGATGAATATCCTTGCTAAAATGGATATGCAAGATTTTGCCCAAAAACTTTCCAGTAAACTTTCCGGGGGGCAGCAACAGCGCGTTGCAATAGCGAGAGCATTAATTAATGAGCCTCTTATCATCATGGCTGACGAACCGACCGGCAATCTTGATACCCATAACACCGAGATTGTTTTTGAGATCTTCCGTAATGTTGTATCTGAACTCGGAAACACCATCATTGCCGTAACCCATGATCCGGATTTTGCAGCCCGTTCCGATCGAACGATCGAACTGGTCGATGGAAGAGTGGTTTAATACTGCTTCGTATATTGCACATTATGGAATCGAATTCTTTAGAGGTAGTGCGGACCTCCTGGGTTGAGCGCCACCGTCCGGAATCAGAATCGACTGATTGGGGACAATCGCTCGCCATGTATGGCCTGCTCAGAAGCCTTGATGTGTCAAAGGACGATGCGACTTATAATTTCCTGAAGCGTTGGGTTTATTTTCATCTCAATGAATCGATCAATGTAAATTATTTCTGTGGGTCCTGGAGCTTTGGATTACTCTATCCTGAAATTGAAAAGTATTTTCCTGAAGTGCAGGTTCAACTTCGCTCGACTGCAGAAGAGATCTATGATTTTATTATGCACAAGGCACTTCGTAATGGCGATGGAGTAATACTACATAACGTCGATCTGCCGAATATTTATATCGACACGGTTTATTATTCGTCGGTCATTTTAGCAAAGCTTGGCACTTACTTAAAACGAGATTGGAAGAACGAAGCTATCGCCCAGTTGCTGCAGCATCTTACGATCTTAAAGGATGGGGATAAGCCATTCTTCATTCACTGTGAGGAGAACCTTGGTGGCAAACGCTCCGAAGGTTCGTGGGCCCGAGGCAATGGCTGGGTGATGATGACTTGTGCTGAGCTGCTTTCGCAGCTAAAACCTAACTCAAAGGAATTTGCCCTTGTCCGAGATGAAGTATTTCTCCCACTTGCAACTGCACTGGAAAAATTGCAAACAAAAGCAGGGTTATGGCGGACTATTCTCGATGATACATCTGCTTATGAAGAAACATCTGCCTCAGCAATGTATCTGTTTGCTCTTATCAGAGGTCGGGAATTAGGAGCATTGCCAAAACGATTCGATGCCGTGATTGAAAAAGCTCAAAAGGGGTTATCAAAATTCGTCGATGCTCAAGGAAAATTTATCGGTGTCTCCGAAGGAACGTGGCCGGGGACTATAAAGTATTACAAATCTCTTGATCGCGGTGAATGGTGGTGGGGGACAGGAGGATATCTGCTGGCACTGAGCGAGATCACTTCTCGCGTTTAATCCGAAAGACATACGCGATCATCCCTACCAGAGATAGCGCAACCAATGAAATTATGGCACCGATTTTTTCAGAGGTACTTTTTTCCAGTTGTAAGTTTATAAACTGGTTTCCTGCTGGGATGAGTGCTGTAAGACGACCTTCACTATCTGCTGAAGCCGGAATTTCTGTCCGGTCAGTCCTACGCAATTTCCATTGTGGCCAATAAAACAGATTAAAAGTTATTTGCTGTGGTTGAGAAAAAGAAGTATGGATTTCAGTTCGGTACGAATCGATCTTCTTTATGGAAACGGAATCTGAAATCTTGATTACAGTAGTAAAGGTTTCATGGTCATCGAGCCATCTCCCTAAATCACGCCAAGTATAGGGAACTGTGGCAGGGACATATTCACCAACATCAACTCTATAGCGGTCTAATTTGATGGGGGTGGCAGTGGTATAAAGAAATACTGCCAGCAGTATAGAGCGAATGCAAAACAGTATTGGAAGAAAATACTGATACCATTTGGATGTTCCCTCCGAATGAATAAACGAAAAG
>DASTAO010000251.1:0-2093 GCA_035712525.1 Kapaibacterium sp. (SeqCode) | reverse complement strand
TCCGTTAGCGGCACATTCGGATTAGCTGACTTCCAGGTAGTACCGAAATCCTCACTTTTTCTGACCCCCAGTTTTTTCGAGGCGACATAGAGTATTTTGGGATCTGCCTCGGAATTAACCAGATCGGTATTTTCTAAAATTTTAGTAAATACCCACGAACTACCGTAATCGGTTGATTTCCAGATTCCATCGGTGCTGGCAGTGACGACTTCATTGGAATTCTGTGGATTGATCAAAATACTTCTTAGTGATGAATACTGAAAATTAGGGTCTTTTGCAAGACTTGTTTGTGTCCACGATGTTCCGCCATCTGTAGACTTAAGGATTCCTTGTTCGGTAATTCCAATTTGATCCCAATCACCGGTGCCGATATAGATAATATCGGGATTAGCCGGATCGACTGCAATGCTGCTTATCTGCATCTCGGGAAGATCATCGCCAAGCGGTATCCAACTCTTACCGGAATTTTCTGTCTTCCAAACTCCTCCGCTGCTGGCACCGATCCAGAAAACATCTTTATTTGTCGGATGAAAGGCTATGCAATTTACTCGTCCCATTCCGACGGTATTTGTCGTATCGTACGCTTTTGCAACTGTCACCGGGCCGATCGGAGCCCAGCCGGATTGGGACTGACTTTGTTTGAAGGCAGAAAAATTATTTTGATACTTAATAGAAGGTTTTTTATTGAGTGCTCCGGAAACGATCTTATTCCGAAGCTCCCACTCGGCTCGTTTCTCCAGCTCCGATTTCTCCTTTTTATTAGAAGATCCCGGCTCAACCTGGGCTTGCAACACCGAATCGGTTACTGCACCTAAGACAAATATTGTCAGAATAAACAGAATAGCCTTCATTGTGGGTTGGGTATGAAAATATAACTTACAAACTTACGACAATAATTGTGTAGGTTATTGTTGAAGGAACCGCTCATCATATATAACACAACATAATTACATATAATTCCATATTTATTATGTTTTATTTTCACAAAATACTTGCATTTTGCCGGAAAATTTCGTATATTTGTAGTCCTACGATTCAACCAACCTGAACCGTCCTGGTTCTGATAATTTTATGAAGCACAAAAAGAAATTAGAGGGCATGAGCCCTTCGGAGTTCGCGCACTCGCGGCTCGGACTTACTTCCTGGAAAAAATTCGATGCCATCTTCGAAGCCGTTGAAGCCGGGCATCGACGTATTCTCATTCGCAGTGCAAATGGCGTCGGCAAAACCACCGCGCTTGCTGCTCTTTGCAACTGGAAGCTCTTTACAAGTAAAGAATGCATCGTCCTCACTACTAGCTCGAATGAAAAACAGCTTCGCCATAATCTGTGGGGTGAGATCAGAAAGCAAGCTATCGCGGCGAAGCTCTACGAGCCGAAGCAGATCACCGATACGCGCATCAAGCTCGACGAGAAGCGATACATGCTTGCCGTCTCGCCGGCGAAGCCCGAAAGCGCGCAGGGATTTCATGCGGCGAGCATGCTCATTGCTGTCGATGAAGCGACGGCCGTTCGCCGCGACATTTTATCCTCGCTCATTGCCACTGCTAATAGCGACGATGTGCAGATCGTGATGATCTATAATCCCATCACACCCGATAGTTTTGTCTATGAAGCCGAACGCTCCGGACAGTGGAAGGTGATCACGATTAGCGCGCTCGAGCATCCGAACGTTGCCAAGAAAAAAACGAAGATAAACGGCGCCGTTACGTTTTCGGCGACCGAACATAACCTCAAACTCTGGAGCGAAGAAGCCGAGCCGAACGATGCCGAAGCATTCGAACTGCATGGCAAGTGGTGGCGAAAAACGCTCGAAGCCTGTCGGCGAATTCTCGGCCAGTGGTATGAAGATCACGGCCAAGGCATTATCTCGCGAGCGCTTATCAATGCTGCGATCGCGAATCAACACGCTGCGAGCGGAGCGAAAACGATGGGCATCGATCTTGCCGGCGGCGGAAAAGATGAAACCGTGATCGCCCGATTCGATGGCGGCATTCAATTGCCATTCATCGTGATGCGAACGAACAAGATCCTTGATATCGTCGCAAAAATCGAAGAGCAATATCATAATGGATTTACCCGCATTGCGATCGA
>DASTAO010000250.1:0-7687 GCA_035712525.1 Kapaibacterium sp. (SeqCode) | reverse complement strand
CAAGAGTGTCTGACTCTACAAAGAGTCCGCTTCGGCGGACTCTTTGGTAAGGGGGTATTATTAGTGAGGGGGTACGGCAGTTATGATGATAAATAAGGAGTTATGAGGGTATCTTAGCTTAGTAATGTTTTACGGAGAGTTGCTGTTTCATAGCCGCTCTAACGACACCGGTAGCCGGTAGAAGCTAATAATTTGAATCCACCACCCAGACACGATCCTTACGCCGTACTCCGGATTCGCGATTTTCGACTACTACTTTTTGGGCGCTTTGTTAATAGCATTGCTTTTCAGATGGTCGAGGTTATCGTCGGATGGCAGATCTATGCCTTGACAAAAGATCCACTGGCGCTGGGCCTTGTCGGTCTTTCCACGGCATTGCCTTCGATAACCGTCTCGCTCTATGCCGGGCATCTAAGTGATATTAAAAGCCGAAGGAATATCAGCCTTGTTACTCTTACAATTAATTTGATTTGTGTGCTGGGCTTGCTATCGATCTCATCACATCTCGAAGCAGTCTATCTTGGGTTTGGGACCTTCCCGATCTATTCGATCCTATTCATTGCAGGACTTGCCAGTGGTTTTTTAGCACCGGCGGTGATCGCCTTTAATTATGAAATCGTCCCCGGCGAGTTTGCACAAAATGCGGCAGCCTGGCGAAGTTCATCATGGCAAAGTGCTGCGGTTGCCGGGCCGGCACTCGGTGGAGTGTTGTATGGATTCATCGGAGCGACTGGGGCTTATACTGTTGCTTGTGTATTATTCGTGATGGGAATAGTATTTGTTTACATGATACCGAATCGTCCGGCTCCGATCAAGGAGCGAAGTGAAACATTAATGCAAAGTCTAAAGGAAGGCGTCAGCTTTGTCTTTAAGAATCAATTCATCGTCGGAGCCTTATCGCTCGATCTGTTTGCGGTATTATTCGGCGGAGCAGTTGCAATGCTTCCTGTCTTTGCCAGTGATATCTTGAAGATCGGCCCGGAAGGCCTCGGTGTGCTTCGTGCTGCTCCGGCTGTGGGGGCGGTTATCATGGCATTATGGCAGGCGCACCATCCGATGAGCGGACGGATCGGGAAGAAGCTTTTCATTGCGGTGCAATGCTGGGGGGTGACTATCATTGTCTTTGGCTTATCAAAGAATGTCTATCTTTCGGTATTTGCCCTAGCCGTTGGTGGGGCATTCGATTCTATCAGTGTTGTCGTACGAGCAACCCTTGTGCAATTATCGACTCCAAACAATATGCGTGGCAGGGTCGAAGCGGTAAATATGATGTTTATCGGTTCGTCGAATGAGATAGGTGCTTTTGAATCTGGTGTTGCGGCACGATTGCTTGGTGTTGTTCCATCGGTAGTCTTTGGGGGATGTATGACGCTTATTTCGGTGTTTGTAACGGGCAAGCTTGCCCCAAAGCTCTGGAAGCTTAATTACGAAGAATTAGAAGTCGCATCAAATGAGCCGTCTTGAAAAATTGCAGGAGTTTTTGAAGGCCGATCCGAATGATAGCTTCAGCCGCTATGGGATCGCGTTGGAATATCGCTCGATGAAAGATTTTCAACAAGCGATCAAGATACTTGAAGAACTTCGGACGATGGATCCGAAGTACCTGCCGCTGTACTATCAGCTTGCCGATTGCTACCGTCAGGCCGGTGATAAGACTACCGCCCATAAAACCTACCACGAAGGAATAGCCGTTGCTCGTTCGGCAAATGATACTCATACACTTTCCGAGTTGCAGGCAGCCTTGGAAGAAATGAACGACGAGGAAGAATAATAATCATGACAGTACACCAAAAATCGATCGAGTTTTTTATCAAACAGGATGTTCTGCAATTCGGTGATTTTACGTTGAAGAGCGGCAGGAAATCACCGTACTTTTTTAATACGGGTAGGCTTTGTAGTGGTTATGAATTATCGATGCTCGGTTCGTTGTATGCCGAGTTGATCGCCTCGACCCCAGCATTCAAAGATGCAACAGTTATCTTCGGCTCAGCTTATAAAGGAATTCCGATCGCTGTTTCGACTTCGATAGCACTGTCTTCACAGTTTAACAACTCCGCCATTCGTTCGGTCAGCGATAGGAAAGAAGCGAAGACGCATGGCGATGTCAGTGGGTTTTTAGGAGTTCTCAAACCCGGCGATAAAGTTGTCATTGTCGATGATGTTATTACAACCGGCGGGACGAAATATGAGTCGATCGAAAAGCTAACTCAGGCTGGATGTGAAATTTTGGGAGTTGTTATTGCTTTTGATCGTAAGGAGCCGATCTCGTCATCGAAGCTTACCGCAAAGGAAGAATTTGAACAGAAGAGTGGGCTGCCGGTCTTTTCGCTTTGTACTATTGACGATGTTGTCGAACATAAACCGGATTTCTCCGGGCAATATGATGCCTATCTGCTAAAAGTCCTCGAAGAATTGGCGGTGTAAGACCTAAAAATCCTTTAGCATCCGCTTCGGCGTATATCCTAATAGATAACGTATGAAGTTCAAAATAAAGGACATAGGTCAACTCCTCAAGCAAACGTATTCTAAATGGAATGCGAAAGATCCCTTTCGCGAAAGCGCCGTTATTGCGTATTACTCCATTTTTTCTATACCGGCCTTATTAGTTATTGTCATGTCCGTTGCCAGCCTGTTCTTTGGAACGGAGATCATCAGCGGATATATCTATGGACAAATAAATAGCACAATGGGAGCTACCACTGCCGAGGAAGTCCGGCAGATGGTATTGAAAACAGCTACAAAAGGCAACTCAATATTGGCGACGATCATTGGGATAGTCATCTTGATGTTAGGCGCAACCGGGGTCTTTGCGCAGCTTCAAAAATCGCTGAACATTATCTGGGAAGTAGAAGCCGACCTGACTAAAACAAATTTTTGGAAAACAGTACGAATCAGGTTGTTCTCGTTCGGGCTAATACTATCGATGGGTTTCTTGCTATTGGTGTCACTCGTTGCAACATCGGTACTGACAGCATTAAGCGACCGACTTCAAAGCATCTGGCCTGAAGGCATAATCGTCTTGTTTTACATCCTTAATTTTGTTGTTTCATTTGCTGTGATTGCAGTATTATTTGCGCTGATTTTTAAGATACTTCCTGATGCGAAGATAAAGCTCTCCTCCGTTTGGATCGGTTCGGTGATAACAGCATTGCTTTTTGTACTAGGGAAATTTGCACTGGCGATTTATTTCGGGGCCACCGATCAGGTTTCGGTCTATGGTCCGGCAGGTTCAGTTATTCTCATATTGCTATGGGTTTCGTATTCCTCCGGCATCGTATTCTTTGGAGCTGAATTCACGAAAGTATTTGCTGATCATTATGCTCCGGCACATGCAAAGCCAAATGAAATCGCTGTTAAGAAAGAGGACCGCAAAGTTTAACCATTATCCTCAAAGGTTGTTATATAAGTATCTATGAACCAAGAGCGCCCGCAATCCACACGTCTAACCGATATTCCATCTTCGCTTGCTCCGTTGCCTGTTGCGATAGCTGTCGTTATTTTTGGTGGCATCGTTCTGCATTTTTTAGGAGAGACCTTCTCTCTATTCATAACCGCATCGTTTCTGGCAATTATTTTCATGCCGATCGTCGAATGGCTCAATAAACGGCGGGTCCCGAAGATATTTTCCATCCTGCTTGTTTTAGCTATCGTTGGTGGCGTCTTTTTCATTATGGAGCTACTGATGCAGGAGATCGTTACTTCGACGATGGAGATACTGCCAAAATACCAGACAAAATGGGAAGATGTATTCATGCCTCAATTGGCAACTGCTGCCGGGCATATCTCCGGTTCATTACGGCAGCAGATCATGCATTTGGACGTAAAAAAATTGATAAGCGGCGATGGCATAGCAACGGCCGTTTTATCGGTAACATCACTTGTCTCAAATATAGCATTGATCCTACTGTTTATGTTCTTTATTCTTGCCTCGCATCCGGCGCTTCGAAATAAATTCGATGCGGCTTTCAGTAAGCCTGTCGCTGCTCTATTAAAACAGATTTTTTTGGGAATCGATGGGAAAGTTCGTCGGTACCTTATCACTCTTATTTTGCTAAATCTCCTTGCTGCCGGAGCAATGATGCTTGTGTTAACCATTTTCAATGTTGATCTCGCCTTGCTCTGGAGTGTCCTGACGTTTCTGTTGATGTTCATTCCGAGTGTCGGTTCGGTGATAGCGATGATCATCCCTATTATCGTGTCATTTATCCAATTCGAGCATCCCTCGGAAGCACTATTGCTTTCAGCTATTTTGATTGTTTCTCAGGTCATTATCGGCAGTGTCATCACACCAAAGATCATGGGCACTTCGATGAATCTTAGCCCGCTCTTGATATTACTATCGATGGTCTTTTGGGGCTGGGTCTGGGGATTGCTCGGGGCGATACTGGCTGTACCGATAACATCGACGTTGTTTGTGATATTTGAAAATCTTGAATCTCTAAAGCCTTTGGCAGTACTAATGAGTTCTGAACCAAAAAAGGTAATATCACGGCGGCGTGGTAAGCCCCATACTACGAACCAGCATCCGGGAGCATCTGTTTAAAGCATCCAATGGCACGAGTACTACTTGGAATGAGCGGTGGGCTTGATTCGTCGGTAGCGGCATTGCTCCTCAAACAACAGGGGCATGAGGTTATCGGGATGACGATTAAGACTTATAGCTACGAAGACATTAGCGGGAGTAATCCGGCTAATGATACGTCGTGCTGCTCGCTTGATGGCATTAACGATGCCCGTTCGGTTGCCATGATGTTGGGTATTCCGCATTATGTTACCGATCTGACCGAGGAATTCGGTCATGAGATCATCGACTATTTTAAGGAGACGTATCTCGAAGGTAAGACGCCGAATCCCTGCGTAAAATGTAATCGCGAGATCAAATGGGCAGCAATGCTTCGTAAGGCGGATGCTCTTGGCTGTGAGTATATTTCGACGGGTCATTACGTCGATCTTCGCGAAAAAAATGGTCGGATGGTAATATCGCGTTCGAAGGACAGTGCGAAAGATCAGTCGTATGCACTTTGGGCTGTTCGTGAAGAGCATTTTCGTCGGACCCTGTTTCCGCTTTCGGGTTTAACGAAGGATGAGATCAGAGCAATAGCTCGTGATAATCATTTACCGGTTGCCGGAAAGCGGGAAAGTTATGAGATCTGTTTCGTCAGCGATAATGATTATCGTCGCTTCCTTCGTGACAATGTTCCGAACATCGATCTGAAAGCTCCGAAGGGGACATTTATGTTTCACGATCAGGTCGTCGGCGAACATAATGGTGTGCCGTTCTATACGATAGGACAACGCAAAGGATTAGGACTGAGCCTGCCCACGCATCCTGAGCCACTATATGTCACCGGACTCGATGTGATTAACAATATCGTCGAACTTGGTGACGATGAAGAACTTTTAACGAAACAACTCACGGCTCGCTCGGTAAATATGATCAAGTATGCTTCATTGCCGAATGAGGGGCTTGCTGTAACTGCAAAGATCCGGTACAAAGATGAAGGTGCACCCGCAATGGCATATCCAATAAGCGACTCTGAGATGCGTGTTGAATTCGAAAGCGATCGCAGAGCCATTACTCCCGGACAATCAGTTGTGCTCTATGAAGGCAACGATGTTGTCGGTGGAGGAATCATACAATAACCGTAATTAGAAAAGTCTATGAGAAAATCATTACTACTGTCCTTACTTGTTGCTTTATTCATTCCGATCTTATTTGCAGGTTGCGATAATGTTCTTGAGCCGCTGGTGCCGCTACAAAATAACGAGGTAAGAGTATCAGTAGCTGATTACGGTTCATTTGATTCGTTTCCTGTAACCGTTTCTACCGATGCAACTTCCTGGAGGCTTCAAGCTAATGACAATGCTGCCCCTGATTCTATTGTTATTACTTTATGGATACCTCGGCAGACCTCCGCTCCATATACTGTAACTGTTCAGAATAACAATATTGCACGAATCAATTATTGTGTCCAAATTAATCATACCTGTACAGACTTTGACGTCTATGATGGTCACGGCAATGGTACGATAACGGTGAATAGTATTGATGAGACCAATCATATTGTTTCGGGGACGTTCAATGGGTCACTCGTACAATTAAATGGTAACCCTGGTACAAAAACACTTTCTAACGGAGAATTTAAATTCGTCTATTAATCGCTAACCACATTGCAGAATAACTCCGAGCTTCTTTCACAACTTCGCGCCGAAGCTCTTCTTGGCGGCGGAGCAAAACGGATCGAGGACCAACATAAGAAAGGCAAGCTTACTGCCCGCGAACGGATCACGCTTCTTCTTGATGAAGGTACATTCGAGGAATTCGATATGTTCGCCCGCCATCGTTCAAACGAGTTCGGCCTCGATAAGCAGCGGCCGCTTGGCGATGGAGTTGTAACAGGCTCGGGAAAAATATTCGGGCGACTTGTTTTTGTTTTTAGTCAGGACTTTACAGTCTTTGGTGGCTCGCTTTCGGAAGTTCACGCCGAGAAGATCGTAAAAATAATGGAGCTTGCGATGAAGGTTGGTGCTCCGCTTATTGGGCTTAATGACTCTGGTGGAGCTCGTATTCAGGAAGGGGTTGTGTCCCTCGGTGGATATGCCGATATCTTTCTGCTTAATACTCTTGCTTCGGGAGTTATCCCACAAATATCAGCAATCCTTGGGCCTTGTGCCGGAGGTGCTGTCTATTCTCCGGCTATTACTGACTTTGTTTGGATGGTCGAAGGGACGAGCTATATGTTCGTTACTGGGCCAAACGTTGTTAAAACGGTTACTCATGAAGATGTAACGAGCGAAGATCTCGGCGGTGCTGATACCCATGCTCAGAAATCGGGTGTTGCTCATTTCGCTTCGGCCAATGAATTGGAGTGTATTGAAGGCATTCGTAAGCTCGTTACGTATATCCCCCAGAATAATAAAATAAAGACTCCAACTATTTCTACTTCTGATGAACCGCATCGTCTCTGCGATCTTGATGGGGTCATACCTGATAATGCAAATAAACCGTATGACATGAAGACGGTGATCGAGGAAGTTGTTGATCGAGAAAGCTTTTTCGAAGTGCATCGGGATTATGCCACGAATATAATTGTCGGGTTTGGCAGATTAAATGGGAGGTCGATCGGTATCGTAGCAAATCAACCAATGTCAATGGCTGGTGTACTTGATATTGATGCCAGTGTTAAGGGCGCTCGCTTTGTTCGGTTCTGCGATGCCTTTAATATCCCGCTGGTAGTATTTGAAGACGTGCCGGGATTTTTGCCTGGTACCGATCAGGAATGGCGTGGTATCATCCGTCATGGTGCAAAGCTGCTGTATGCATTTGCTGAAGCGACGGTGCCCAAAGTAACGATCATTACTCGCAAGGCATACGGTGGCGCTTACGATGTTATGAACTCGAAACATATCCGCGGTGATATGAACTATGCCTGGCCGACTGCTGAGATAGCAGTGATGGGGCCGAAGGGTGCAGTTGAGATCATCTTCAAAAAAGAAATTTCAGAAGCTAAAGATCCGGTTAAGCGCGAGGAAGAATTGATCGAGGAATATCGCACAAAGTTTGCCAATCCTTTCTCTGCGGCGGAACGAGGTTACATCGACGACGTGATCGATCCGTCCGAGACGAGAGTCAGGTTAATTCGAGCATTACAGACTTTAGCAACAAAAGTAGATACTAACCCCTGGC
>DASTAO010000249.1:0-5450 GCA_035712525.1 Kapaibacterium sp. (SeqCode) | reverse complement strand
CACCTTGATCGAGCGAACCGGCAGGCGAACGATCGCAAAAAAATTGGCCCGACGAACATATTTGCTTTGTAAAAGATACCAACTCACTGCCTTAGCGATTGATCTTCTTGAGTTGTTACGACACTTCTCTGTCCTTGACGGCGATCAAAAAGCCTATGCACAGTATAGTAATGATCTTCAAAGTCAGTTACAGACCCTTCAGGATACCATTAAGATCCAATCGATTGACCATGAAATTCGCATCGCCCTCTCCAAGCACCTGATCCCTGAGTTGCCATTTCGGCTCAGGCTCGTTCACATCCTAACCGATATTCACATGATCGCTTCGCGCCATCGCGATAACTTTACGATCAGGACGACAGCCTACCGGCTACAATACATGTGCTTTCAGTTAGAAGGAGATTTTCAGAAATCCTTACGCGCTTGCAAGCAGGCAAGAGAATTCATTACTTCACAGCCAACTTTCTATTCAAAGGCACGTATGGGTGAATTCATATTGTATGAATTTGAAAACCAATTGTTACTGCGCGATTTCAACAAAGGGATGGCATGCATCCCGTTATGCGAAGAATATCTTTCTCGCGGATCCAATGTCTGGTTCAAATTCAAAGAGTATCAATATCTCTTTGCCATGCAGACCGAGCGCTTCGAGCTTGCAAAGAATATCCTTCATGAAGTACGAACCCATGAGCGCTACCAATCGCAGCTTACCCATTTGAAGGAACGATGGGATATTTATACCTTATATGCCGACTATACTTCCTTGCTTAGCGATCCGCAACCGCTGGCAACTTCAATAAAGATTACGAAAAAAAAATACAAAGAGATAGTCCATCAATTTCCTACCTATAGTAAAGATAAGCGCGGATACAATATATCGATTTTGGTATTAAATATTCTGGTCTCGCTTGAAAATCGAAACTATGATGCAATCATCGAACAGATGGAATCGCTCAGTACGTACCGAACACGATATTTACGTGATACGGGAGTGAACCAAACCGCTATCTTATTTAAAATGCTGCGGATTATGGTTAAAGAAGATTTCGATGTAGCCAGTATTCGTCACAGAACTAAAAAACTCGAGCAGCAATTTCAACTCAGCAAACGAAGTAACTTTGAAATAACAGAAGGTCTCCAGGTTCTTCCGGCAGAATGGGTCTGGAGCAGAATACTTGCCATCCTTCAAAAGAACACGACGATACGGCAAAAGAAATTATAGCAATAGAACTCCGAGAATTCCAGCTACAAGAATGATAATCGGCTCTGGAATTTTTAGGAAAAATGTAATGGCCAAAGCGGAAATTGCAAATCCAATTTCGATCGGACCCATGGTGGAATTGCGGGCAAGATTAATGATCGCCGCAACGATCGCCCCGGTAGCAGCTGCTGTTACCCCTTTGATGAAGGCTTGAAATGATGTACTTTTTGCTAATCGTTCATACAGTGGCGTGAGGACGATCACAAATAAATAGACAGGAAGGAACACGCCGAGTGCGGCTGCGAATGCTCCATGTAGTCGTGATATCAGATACCCGATGAACGCTGTTGTGATAACTAACGGGCCCGGTGTGATCATGGAAACCGCAACGGCATCTAAAAACTGGCGCTGGGTAAGCCAATGATGCTGTGTTACAACTCCTCCATACAGAAACGGTACTATCGCCATGCCGCTGCCAAAAACTGAAAATCCTGCCTGGAAGAAATAAGCAAATAATTCAAAGAACGATGGAGCCGCAATGGTAACCGGGATAACGAGTAGGTATAGAGACGGATTGATGGAGAATAACGCAGCGGAAATATTTTTTGCTTTTGGCCGCGCCCTATAGATCATATAGATCACTCCGGCCGCCAGCAATAACCATAACGGTTCATCTTGTAATAGCACAGCCGTGATCGCTGCAATACAATAGAGAATCCATAACATGGCGTCCTTTCCAACTGAAGTCTGTGTCAGTTTATAAGCCGAGCGAGTCATGATGCCAAGCACGGCAGCGCTGACTCCTGCAAAAACTGCTTCCATCCAATGCAAAGCGCCGTATTCGAGGTAGATCATTGCTAATCCAACTACCATCAAAAATGATGGGGCCAAAAAAGCGATCGCAACGAGCGTAGTCCCCAGAACCCCCGACCGGATATAAGCAATATAGAGTCCGAGCTGAGTTGCGAATGGCCCAGGACACATTTTACTGAACGCAAGCCCTCGAACAAACTCATCACGAGTGATCCAGCCACGATCTTCCACAAGATCACGCTCCATATATCCGGCAAGAGGAATAGGCCCGCCAAAGCCGATCGTGCCGAGTTTAAGGAAATAAAAAATTAGCCCTTTGAGAGAATATGGTGTATTAGACATTGTTTACGCTAATACCGATTCGATAATAGATATCATATTTTTTTCGATTCGAAGCTTTGCACCTAATGGGATCGTCCATTGGCGCGGAATATGCCCGAACGGAAGATTAGTTAAAACCGGCACAGTTAATTTAGAAAAATAATCAGAAAATACTTGCTCAACTGATAACGGTGGTTCCGATTTTACTGAAGTACCACAATCGGAAAACTGTCCAAGCAAAATCGCTCTTGCAGAATCCAAAACACCGGACATCCAAAGTTGAGAAAGATATCGGTCAAGTCGATAAGCATCCTCACCCACATCTTCAAACAATAATATCTTATCGGTAAGTGAAGAAAGGTATGGTGTGCCAACTATCGCCGAGAACACTGTAAGGTTACCACCAAGCCATCGGCCTTCGACAATAGCATTTGAATTTTTCTTTAACGGTGTTATTTCCTTCGGAGCCTGTGGCAGTTCGCCAAATGACTTGGTACTCGTTAAAGCCTTCCACATACATTCTTCGGCAAATGCATCAAAGCCATTCCAAATATCGACACCTGGCATCGGCCCGAAGAATAAGGACTGCAGCCCCGTCTTCTTATAGATCGCATTAAACAATGCAGTTGCATCGCTATAGCCAACAATGATCTTCGGGTTCTGCTTTATTAATTCATAATTAATTTCTGGTACAAGTCGGCTCGTCCCATAACCACCGCGAATCATGAAGATCGCTTTCACTTTCTTATCAGCGATCATTGAATGCAGATCGCTCAGACGTTCTTTATCTGTTCCGGCGAGATACCCATACCGATGCTCGATGTTTTTACCTACAACGACCCGATAGCCGAGGCGTTCGAAATACTCAACACTCTTTGTCACCTTCTCCGGCACTTGCGGAGCGCTTGCCGGAGCAATGATGGCGATAGTATCGCCGGGTTTTAGGGCTTTCCCTTTAAGCATAGGCAAAACCGAACATTTTTTTTCCTTGGGAAGTTAATAGGTTTATGGAAACAGCCATAGATCAGGTACGAATCATGTTAGATACTCTTCCCGTTGATGCGACTCTGGAAGATATTCAGTATCATCTCTACGTAATTCAGAAAGTAGAGCAAGGATTACGCGATATCGAGGAAGGACGAGTTATCTCTCATGAAGAAATGAAAAAAGAAATTCTCTCGTGGCAAAAAAAGAAATAGTCTGGTCCGAATCGGCACGTGAAGATATGCATGATATCTTCAACTACATATCCCATCAGTCTCTGTTTTATGCCGATACAGTCATAGAGCAAATTATTGAATCAGCAGAATCACTATCCTCGCTATCAGAACGCGGTCGTGTGGTACCAGAATTACGAAGCCCGTTTATCCGAGAAATTTTTGTATACCAATACCGATTATTATACAAACTGAGCGCTGACTCTATTGAGATCATTGGCATCCTCCATATGGCAAGGGATTTTGCTAATTATCAAAACGAGAAGAGCAATTAATGCAAAGTATTTCTTATATCGACCACCATGCGCATATCTATGGCACCGGATATAAAGTCCTTCATCCGAAACTCGATACTGCTTCTAGCATCGATGAAGTACTCAATATTCTCAAGCCCCAACTTCAACAATCCAATGTTTCCTGGATAACAGCGCGTGGATGGGACCAAAATAAGTGGGCAGAAAAACAATTTCCTACTCGTGAACATCTTAATTCTCTTTCGTCCGATATTGCTATTGTTTTGATCCGGATCGATGGACATGCTCTGTGGTGTAATTCAAAAGCATTAGCTCTTTCTGGTATCGATCGTAATACTCCCATACCATCTGGCGGTGATATTCTGAAATCGGCATCCGGAGAACCGACAGGAATCGTTCTCGATGATGCAATGGCGTTAGTCTATGATGCAATGCCGATTGAAGATGAAGTAAGTATTACTAACACTCTTCGTGCCGGGCTTACTGAATTTGCAAAGCATCATATTGGTGTGCATGACATGGGCATCCCCGCAGAATGGTGGGAGTCGTTCAAGCAATTATATAAAGCCAAAGGAGATTCGTTGATCAACTCCTACGTCTTTCTCGATATGACGAAACCTACGGGAAAGAAATTATTTCTTGAAAAGATCAAGCAAGAGAAATTCGACGATTCTACTCATCCTAATCTAAAACTTGTCGGAATAAAACTATATCTCGATGGTGCACTTGGTTCAAGAGGAGCACATCTGTTCGAGCCTTATAGCGATGATCCCGGTAACACCGGATTGCGCTTGATGGATGATACTGAAGCGTTAGAGTTAATGTCGTTAGCTGCTTCGCGAGGTTTGCAGATCGCCATTCATGCGATCGGTGATGCAGCAAATGCAAGGGCGTTAGACCTTATTGCACAAACCCCAAACCCCAAACCCCAAACCCAATTCCGTATCGAGCATGCCCAGATCATCCGTGACGAGGATCTGAACCGATATAAAGACCTCAACGTCACCGCTGTCATTCAACCACAATTCTTTGCAAGCGATAGACACTGGGCGATCGACCGACTCGGCGCTGATAGAATGAAGATGGCATATCGGTGGAGATCATTGTTCGATGCTGGGATCAAAGTCGCAGCCTCAAGTGATTCGCCGGTTGAAGATGCTGATGCTGCTATCGGAATTAAGTTGTTGCAAACAAGGGATGGGGTTAATGATGGAGAATGTGTTACAAAAGAGATTGCTGAGAAATGGTATCAGAGTTGTGAATTAGATTAACCTCTCGCCGGCTCAATAACAGCTTTCTTCCCTGTCGCCAATCCCTTCAACTCCTGTCCTATCCCAATAAATGTCCGGTGATCGAGCGGATATTCCAGTACCACATGGACCAAACTTGCAAAGTAGAGATACTGCAAGCCGATCTCATAGTTATACCAGTATAAAGCCAGTGAAGCCAGCCAAAGAATAATAACAATTACGAGAGAGCGCTTCGGTATCTGATGCCACTTAATGATTGAGGTCTTCGAAAACCAGTTTAGAAAATGATAGGTGTAGCTGAAGGCGATCAACCGCATGATAATGATACCGGCATTTGAGCGAAATAAGATATCGCCAAGTCCGTGCATCGTTGGAGTCGTCTTCTGCAAGCCGA
>DASTAO010000248.1:0-6669 GCA_035712525.1 Kapaibacterium sp. (SeqCode) | reverse complement strand
CGATGAAGCTCCGGTTCGTTCGGTTAGCGGTGTGCTTACCAATGGTAAGATCGATCTCGCTAATACCTCGACAGACGTAACAGGAAAAGTAGCCGTCCTTAATGGCGGTACGGGTTCGACCTCATTCAGTGGCAACCAGATCGTTGTTGCTAATAATGACGGTTCTGCTCTTATGTCTGGTGGTACTGGCGCAATCACGACCGTATTGCACGGCGGAGCTGCTGGCGCTCCCACTTACGGCCAGATCGTCGATGCAGACATCACTCCTGGTACGATCACCAATGCAAGCCTTGCTACTCCGACCTTCCGTGTCGTGAGCGGTGATGCTTCGTTGAATGTACCGGTCGCTTCTTCACAGATCGGTGGCACGCAGGATGTAACAGTCAATACTGCTCATGCTAATGACTGGAGCGGCACCCAGACCTTCGGTGCTACCGGAAATAACGCCGGAATTCTTGCTTTGGCAAATGGACCTAACCCTGATTTCACGCTCGGTACTGCTAATACGCTTTATACCATTTCGAGCGCCGCTGCAGCAGATCTCAGTGGTTTGACCGACGGCTTTGCCGGACGCGAGATCACACTCGTCAACACAGGATCGAGCTACATCACGATTAAGAACCAGGGTGCTTCGACTGGCGGCAACCAGTTTATGATCGCCGGTGGTGACGATGCCATCATGGGACCTGGTGCTACGGCTACCTTCATGTATGTGAACGGTAACTGGATGCTTGTATCTGGTTTCTAATTCATAGTTGCATACTTATCAATGGGACGAACGACTCTTATGAAAAAGTTCAGTATCTCTCTCTTCGTCGGTGTATTGGCAGCAGTTGTTGCTGCCAATGCGCCCGCGCAGATGATCAGCGCACAATATGCGAAAAAATTAGTGCTGGCCGATGCCAGTGCATCGTTCGTCCCATTGACTCTAAAGGCTCCGGCGTCGCTTAGCGGCGCCTATAGCCTTACCTTTCCGGATGCTGCCCCGACGGCAAACGGTTATCTGCTTTCGGCTTCCACGTCGGGTGTCTTAAGCTGGGTCGATCCCGCTTCCTATAATTTTCTGACGGGCGTTTCGCATAATGCGACGCTTACCGGCGCCGGCACGACCGGGTCGCCACTCGCACTCGATCTTTCGAATGCCAATACCTGGATCGGGCTTCAGAGCTTCCAGGTCAATAGTGCTCAGGGTAATGCGCTTGTAGCGTCGGTTAATGCGGCAAGCAATACCATCAATGCGGCTTCAGTTGGCATTGGGCTTACCGATGCCCAGGTCAATAATGATCTTACGATAAGCGGCGGTTCGATCACGAACTCGCCGATCAATAATTCTTCGATCGGTGCAACGACCGCTTCGACGGGACGTTTCACCACCATCGAAGGCACTACGCTCCCATCGTCGAGTACCTCAACCAATATTGTTACAAGCAATGGGGGAGCGCTCGAAACCAGAACGGCTACGGATGCAAAAGTTGCAAATACAATTGTATTACGCGATGCTTCGAATAATTTTGCAGCCGGTACTTTGACCCTTGCAGGAATCACAACCCCCGCAACAGGACCTGGAAGCTCGCTTAACATCCAACCTGCTACTGCAACCTCAGGAGCGAGTGGTAATATCAATATTACTGCAGGTGCTACAACAAGCGGTGGCGGTGGTCAAGTCACGATTCAAGGCGGTAATGCTACTACTTCCGGACAGGGTGGTGCAGTTGTAATCCAATCCGGAAGCACAGCTTCAGGTAATGGTAATACTCTATCGATCACAGCCGGATCTGCAAATGCTTCAACTTCTGGAAATGGCGGCACTGTTGGAATTAGAGGAGGCGTTAGTAGTGCTACTTCCGGAAATGGTGGTGGCGTTAGTTTGACGGGTGAAAATGCCCAAACCTCTGGAAATGGCGGCAGTATTACAATTACAGCCGGAAATGCTGCTGGTACCAATAAGAATGGTGGTAATGTAAGCATTTCTGTTGGTAACTCAACAGGATCAGGCACTCAAGGCTCTGTGACTCTAACTGGTGGTAACTTCGCCTTCCAAACGGCAGGCGCACAACTTTCTTTCAAGAGCAGCAATAATACAGGAGTAAGTACTTTCCAAGCAGGAGCACAAGGTACAAATAATTTTAATTACTCATTACCCACTTCTGCTCCGTCAGTTGGTAACATATTAACAACAACGGCAGTAAGTGGATCTGCCATAACACTCGGCTGGTCTGGAACCGTAGAAATTACTAGTAATAGCTCGGGTACTCCCAATGCAAATACTGTTTACAAGGATAATATGATTAATGCTTGGGGTCAGATCCCAGCAAACGGTAATACAGCTACCTCATCATTTGGCATAGCCTCCTATACGCATACGAATAACAGCGGGATATATGTCTTTACGCTGTCTAACCCGTTACCTAATGGACACGGTTGTGTAATTGCCACTTCACAATCAGCCGCGCAACTTGTTTCAGCAACGATAACTGGAGGAGGGAACACTGTAACGATCAACACGAGCAGTAATAATGCCAATGGGAATAATACCCTTGCTGATGTGGCATTCTTTTTCCAAGTTATTCAAGGGCAATAAATTGTAACGCAAACGAAACGTTTCCTCCAAATGGAATAAGGCAAATACAAGTCTCGTGGTCCAAGAGACATAAGGGCAAAATAATCGCTAAATGGCCGCTACTGGAATGACGCCACGGGTATTCCTCTAGCGGCTTTGCGATTTTAAAGGACTCTCATACTTTTAAATTCTTAAGTTATCCACATTTTTCGGTCAAAAGGAACTGTTTCTGTTTAATATAGTATATATGTAGAAACCATACATTGACATGGATACCCAATTAGAAATTCTCCTTCGTATAGAAGAATTATTGAAAACCACCTTAAAGGTACAGCTGCAAAGCACTTCAGAACATTATCTTTCAGACAAGAGACTGAGACAGCTATATGATCAGACTGGAAAAAAGTCTATTAAGCAACTTTCTAAGGAGTTTGGATTTTCTGCCGGTAAGATATCTGGACTATGGCAAAAGTGGGAGGAAGTTGGATTACTGATTAAAGGTACTGATGCAAAATACAAGAAAGTTTTATGAGTAAAGAACCCCAAATTGAAGAACTTTTGCTGGATATTGCAAAAAAACTGGATCTCATTTCAGCATTGTTACTAAATATGCCAAATTCGGTTGATGCAGGAGTATCATATGCTTCGCAATTATCTTTTCTCAACAGATTTGAGCTCAGTTCTAAAGAGATTGCTTCGATAGTTGGTAAAGATTCGAAGCAAGTTTCTAAGGACTTGTATAAACTTAATAATAAAGGAAAGAAGAAATGAGTGAGAGTAAACCCACTGCTGAGTTGCAAGAACTTACTACTATTAAAAGTTTGCTTGCCCAAATTCTCATCAAGGGAATGACGCAAGCAGAGAGTATAATCCAGCTAAATAAAGCTGGTCTAGCACCGAAAGAAATTGCGAGCATTCTAAATACGACAAGCAATGTCGTGAATGTCACTTTAACAAGATCAAGAAAAAAATAACCGTGAAAAAAGTTAATACAAACGAAGCCATCTTGGTAGAACTAACAAATATTAAAAAACTTCTGATTTTTGCATTGTTACAAACCGGATCAACGCAGATTGAAGTTGCTTCTGCTCTTGGCGTTGACAATAGTGTTATAAGCCGGATGCTGCCTTTAAAAAAAATTAAAATGCAACGAAAAAAGAAATACTGCTTATTTAGATGAGTAGCGTATCAAAGGTTTTCGATTCTTCATTTTTTCCAGAAAGTATTGAAACTACTTCTGACCTGTTAAGAGGTAGCAAGCGAAAGATTAACATCTTTCGGGAAGTATACCGCGGTAATTCAAAAAAGCCAAAAACAGTTAGTGAAATTGCCGCGGCACTCAAGATGAAGACCATGGATGTTGCAGGTGTTGCTACACACTGTGCACGCGAAGGTTTGTTTGAAAGGATTAAAGTGCCCGGCGAACCAATGGCTTTTAAAAGCCATGACTACCTCAGGGCCTTTAGAAATAAAATAATTAATATCGCTTCTAAGCCTAAGTCCAAATCTAAATTGGTTACAATGAGGACTAGGAGCGCTCAAAAAAAACATCGCATTGAGAAAATTTCTATACGAGGCGGCCAAAAAAGGAATATCGAGTTTATCACAATCAATGACATTGATAATTTCCGCGAAGTCAGAAAGATCAAGGATTCAGCAGTCCTTCTAAAGCTTAGTCCGGAATGTCTTAGCGAACGACGGTTTAATAATGCACTAGTAAAAATAATAAAAGGTACACCGCTCAAACTTGACTGGGGTGGGGAAGACAACGACTTGTTCACAACTAATTGTAAAATTTCCGGTAAACGATATGCCTGTGCTATAGCATTAAAGGGTCCTGCTATTAACAGTAAAACATTACACCCAAAGCATATGGGAAAGAATGGCGATCAAATTGTACGTATGTTTTTTAACTCACCTGCAAATGTTTTTTTTATTCAGTTTGAAGGGACTATCCATGAGTCAATAATAAAAGAATTACAGATGTTCGCCATTGCAAAGTCACAATTAGTTGGCCAAAAAATTTTTTATGGCATAATCGATCATCACGATTCTTATAAATTAAGAATAGCTTATAAAAAGGAGTTTAAATAATTCATCAATCGATAGAAAAAACAACCACCCCTAACCCCCTCCTTCAAAAGGAGGGGGAATTTGCAAGTGGAAAACTTGTGGATAAATAGTGTCAAAAGTATATAAATATTCTTTGGAAATATGGAATATGTTTCGTATATTTGCAGGTGTTTGTTTGAGCACTTCTGGTAAAGAGTCCGCCCCTGGCGGACTCTTTCGATTTAGGGGAGGAAGTGGTGTGGTGCACAATTAGAATGTTGGTTTATATAGAGTTGTGGACCGTGTTTGCAAGGATGAAGGCGGAGGGATGAAGGATGAATGGGTATGGTATGAATGATGGATTCGTGAAGAGGTTAAGGGATTCTTCGCTTTGCTCAGAATGACAATTAGGCGGTTGGACTGGAAAATGTCTTATTTTGGAACGATAGGGGGTGATAGCCAGTTTACACTCGGCTAAATTTTGCGAGCGGGGCGACCCGCGTATTCAGTAAACAAATCAATACAATATAATGAGTAATCCACGCCCGGCAGCGGGCTCCATTAAAAATACAAAGCGCATCGGCCGCGGACAAGGTTCGGGCCATGGTAAAACGGCAACTCGCGGTTCGAAAGGCGCCGGATCACGTTCCGGTTATAAGCAGAAACGCGGTTTCGAAGGCGGACAGATGCCAATGATGCGCATCATGCCGAAGTACGGTTTTAAGGCTCCATTCAGCGTTGACTACGCTGAAGTAAACGTCTCCCGTCTGGAAGAAGCAGCTTCGAATGGTTACTTCCCGAAAGGCGAAGTAATCACTCCTGCCATCCTTCGTTCGGTTGGCATTATCAACGGTGGGCATCAGCCGGTGAAAATCCTCGGCGATGGCGAGCTCAAAGCGGCATTAACCGTTCAGGCCCATAAGTTCACAGCAGGCGCTAAGACGAAGATCGAAGCAGCCGGCGGTAAGACTGAACTTTTGACCGCATAATCTCTTTGTAAGTAGGTTCTATTTTACCTGTGTATTATCAAATCTCATGAGCAGGCTAACTGACAGTTTTCGTAATATATTTAAGATCGACGAGCTTCGTCAGCGTATAATCTATACGGTGGCGTTGTTGGTAGTCGTTCGCCTTGGCGCGCATATCACGCTGCCTGGCATCGACGTCGTTGCTCTTCAGGCGCAAGCCGGTAGGGGTTCGAATGATCTGTTTGGATTGTATGATTTATTTGTCGGCGGAGCGTTTAAGAACGCCGCCATTTTCGCACTCGGCATCATGCCGTACATTTCGACGTCGATCATCATTCAGTTGATGGGCAGCGTCGTTCCGTACTTTCAGAAGCTTCAAAAAGAAGGTGAAGAGGGGCGCAAAAAGATCAACCAGCTTACCAGAACCGGTACGTTTGCCGTGGCAGCATTGCAGGCACTCGGTGTCGCGGTTCATTTACGCAGCATGCCAGGCGGAGTTGTTTCTCCCGGTATCAGCCCTGCGCTTTTTATGATCAGCACGGTTTTCTGTTTAGCTGCCGGCACGATGTTCATGATGTGGCTCGGCGAGCAGATCACCGATCGTGGTATCGGCAACGGTATCTCGCTTATCATCTTTATCGGTATCATTGCCCGTTTCCCAAATGCAATTGTTGACGAGTTACATGGGATAGGTACCGATGCCGGTAAGAACATCATCATCGAGATCGCAATGTTCGCGATCCTTATAGGTGTCATTGCATTCTCAGTCTATATTACGCAAGGTATCCGAAAGGTACCGGTGCAATATGCGAAGCGCGTAATCGGTAAGAAGGTCTATGGCGGTGTGACGCAGCATATTCCGATTCGTATCAATACGGCCGGTGTTATGCCGATCATTTTTGCTCAGGCGATCCTTTTCATTCCGACGACGATCGTATCGTTCTTCCCGGGTTCATCGTTCGCTACCGGTATTGCTAATTTCTTTGATTACCGTTCGTATAGTTATGCGTTGATCTTCGGACTCATGATCGTGATCTTTACCTACTTCTATACGGCCATTGCCTTTAATCCGCGCGATGTTGCCGATAC
>DASTAO010000247.1:0-5310 GCA_035712525.1 Kapaibacterium sp. (SeqCode) | reverse complement strand
ATCGGCTGGTGCATTGCTTTTCCATCGAATGCGGAAGATGCGGTTGGCTTATTACGCACTGCCCTTCGCAGCGATGACCCAACGTTCTTCTTCGAGCATCGTGCACTACTCGATACTCCACAAGGCAGAGCAAATTATCCGGGCGATGAATATATGGTGCCGTTCGGAAAAGCAAATGTGGTTCGTGAAGGTACCGATGCCACGATCGTAACATGGGGTGCAATGGTTTCTCGTGCCGTTGAAGCCGTTGATGCACTCGGTAAATCTGTTGAGATACTCGATCTCAGAACGATCGTACCGTGGGACAAAGAAGCCGTTCTTGAATCGATCAGAAAAACAAATCGCGTTCTTGTTCTTTGCGAAGATAATTGGACAGCAAACTTTGCGGCCGAGATCTGCTCAACTATTTCGCAAGATGCCTTCGATCATCTCGATGCACCGGTCGAACGACTTTCGACGATCGACATACCGATTCCCTATAACGTTGGGTTGATGGATGCAGTGTTACCTGGGGTAGACATGATAACGAATAAACTGCGTTCGCTCCTGGATTTTTAAATATTTCCATTACTTTAGGCAGAACTACATTCCGTTCGCCGTCTGTTTTTCTCTTGTGATAACGTTAGAACAAATCGAATCGCTAAGTTCTGATATTGCCAGGAAGTTTGATCCTGATAAGATCATACTGTTCGGCTCGTATGCATATGGTACTCCTACAGCTGGGTCAGATGCTGATTTATTAGTGATCATGCCCTTCGAAGGTCACCCGCTGGATAAAATGTCTGAGATCGTCTATGCTCTTAATCCACGGATTGCCGTCGATCTTCAGGTTCGCACTCCTACTATGATCGAACGTCGGATTGAAATGGGCGACCCGTTCATGAAGGAAATACTCAACAATGGCAGGGTTCTTTATGAAAGAGCTCACGCTTGAATGGGTACATAAGGCTGAAGAGGACTATGAGACCATCCTCCAACTTTTTATCGAAGGGAAAAAGCCATTATATAGTATTGTTTGTTTTCACGGACAGCAATGTATTGAAAAGTATTTAAAAGTATTTCTGACCGAGTCTGGTATTGATTTTCCTAAAACCCATCTGCTTTCTCAATTACTCGATCTTTCTATTCCCTTGAAACCTGAATGGGATCTGCACCGTCAAGCATTGAATGTGTTATCAAATTTTGCGATCTGGACGAGATATCCTCATGAAATGATGGTCGATAGAAAGATCGCCCAGAATGCAGTTGAAATAACCTTCGAACTTCGTTCTCTGCTGCGCAACGAACTTGGAATCTAAAATTCAGTGTATAAAAAGTATTTCCTGCTCCTCTTATTATTCTTGCCATCCTTTGCAACAGCCGGTGTTCGGACCGGACTCGATGCGCTTATCGATGCGAAAGCCACCCTCCTTAAAGGCAACCGGATCGGTCTGATCGTCAACCAAACCTCCCGCACTTCATCTGGCGAGTATGGGCCGGATCTTTTCTTGAAATTGAAAGATCTTCCTCTTGTTGCGCTCTTTAGTCCCGAGCATGGGATCGAAGGCCTTCGCCGAGCTGGTGTTAATAGCGATACCGTTGAAAAATATAAAGGTGTTCCGGTTTATTCCCTCTATGGCTCGACACGAAAACCGACACCCTCGATGCTTCGAGGCATTGATGTACTTATTTTCGATATTCAGGATATTGGAGTTCGTCCCTATACCTATTTATCAACAATGATCCTCGCCATGGAAGCGGCAGCGGAAAATAAAGTAGAATTTATTGTACTTGATCGTCCCAATCCCCTCGGTGGCGAACGAATCGAAGGTAACATAATCGATTCAGCATTAAAGTCATTCGTTGGCCAAGTACCGATCCCTTATATTCATGGAATGACACTTGGCGAACTGGCGATGATGGCAAAAGGAGAACGGTGGTTTAAGTCGGCAGATAAGCTTAAGCTATCAGTCATCCAGTTAAAGGGTTGGTCACGTAGTATGACATGGAATGAGACCGGACTGAATTGGATAGCACCAAGCCCAAACATACCAACATTCGAAAGTGCCGTCGGCACTGCAATGTTTGGTGCGATCGGTGAGCTTGGAGTTCTCTCGATCGGTATTGGCTCCGATAAGCCATTTCTTCGCTTAGGCTCTCGACTTATCAATGGTGACACATTATTATTAATTGCAGAAAGTGTGTTACCGAAACAAGTCGAAGTAAAGCGTGCAGATTTTACGGTGCCGTATGCTGATTCAACAAAAACATATTCCGGCCTTGAGATAACGTTGCCAAGATCAATTAAAAGCATTTCAAGACTCTACGGACCGGAGTTCGAATTATTTTCCGGATTACTCTATAATGCTCAGTTCAAACATTCCTTCGATGCAACGACGATGAGCACAAAACTGATGTTCGAAAAAGTTACTGGCACGGAAAAAGTCATTTCAGCCCTTCAATTGAGTTCGATGGATAATCTTACTCCGATTTCTATTGTCATCAGCTCCTGGAAGAAAGACGAAGCAGCTTTTAAGCTAAAACGTCAGAAATATTTGCTCTATAAATGAGCGGGTCTTTTGAATATAAAGCTGGTGAATGTAATATCGATGAAGACGGTGTCCGATATCGAAGGATGCTTGCTTGGGTATCGGTCGGTGGTGGAATCGTCGCTTTGGTTTTGATTTACTTATTTGCCATTCCGATCGTATATCGATATTTGACCATGGCGATGTTTGGATATTTCGTATCGCTGAATCTGCTTCAGGCAAAGGAGCACTTTTGTGTTGCCAATGCAACGTTCGGAACAATGGAAATCGGGCGAAGAGGAATTCCGATAGCCGAGGAGCTCTATAAAAAATTGGACCGTAAGAAACGAAATATAATCCTGCTCAAGACACTGGCGATCTCGCTTGTCAGTGGAGCATTAGGATTACTGCCGATCTGACTCAGCCTTTAGCCTTTTTCTTATCTGCCAAGACATCTTTATAGCAGATATAGGTGATTCCGGCCATTCCGGCAAGCATTGCGAGAAAGAAAATTACCATTTTCGTAGAATAAAATTAGTGTCGTGTAAACGGTGCTTTGCGGGGATTAGGTTTCACCGGCTTAGCGTCGAAATAGACTTCCTGAAAAGAAGGCAGCTATAAAGAAAAAAATAACCGCCAATGCCCGATAAAACCACATCCAAAACACTACTCCGTTCGCTTTGCCCTCAAGCATCGAAGCATGATCGCGCATATATGCACTTTCAACGTAGGTAAAGACTGTTCCGGAAAGGAAAATGATTATTAACGCAAAGCGTGGGATCATTCGTCGTAGTTGCACCGTGGGTTATTGCGAAACGATCTTCAACGGGCTTCCATACGGCACTCCATTGACAAACAATCGTAAGAAGAACATTCCTCTGTCATTCACCATGACTTGCTCGGAATGAGCGCCGGCGTCCTGGTAGCCGAGATCGACTCGGGCATGTTCTACTCCTGAAATATCGACGATCGATAACTGAACATTACCGCCTTCTTCAAGAGCATAGTTTGCATTTGTCATAGATTCAAACGGATTCGGATAATTCGTTTGAAGGCCAGCCATTTGATGAGCGGGAGAAGGAGTAACTCCGACGAAAGCATCAGTATCCTGCAGCAAGGCAACAGCATCGATCATATAACTTTTTGCAAATCCTTCTGTACCAAGCCCAGCACCCGGTAATGAAAATTCTATATACTCCCATTGTCCGGCCGGTACTGGCACGTTATTGAGTCCTTCGCCGATGTAAAACGTCTCCTGGCTTTGTTGAAGAAATTGTGTTACCGGATCAAAATAAAAGAAGATGATCTGTCCGGCAGAGCTATCAACGGTAACATCTTTCTTGCCCCACACAAGAATCGATGACCCGCCCTTCATGATGACAACAGATTTTTGAGCTACTCCTCCTTTATATTGCTTGAAGGATACATCAACCAATGGCAACGACTGATCGATGGTTGCATACTGACCGTCGGGTTTCCCCAAAATTTTTGATGGGTATGGCGTCACCGCTGCGATCGAATCGACATATAAACTATCGGCGTCGTGAATGTCGGCCGCAAAGCTCTCACAAGAGAATAGAATTAAAGCAATTAAGACACTGTAAAAATATTTCATGCCATTTTTCCTTATAAATAAATTAACCCTCGTAGTTGGTCAAAAGTTTACAGATCAGCGTCCAAGAATCCGCTGAAATAAAATTGTTAATTTTTCATGTTGTAGGTGCATATCTTCTGAAACGACCTTAATATCGGCCAGAGCCGGCATGAAGTTCGTATCGCCGTTCCACCGTGGGACGATATGCCAATGCAGGTGGTCCTCGATACCCGCCCCGGCGCTTCTGCCGAGGTTCATACCGATATTATAGCCATGTGGGGATGACAATTCTTGTAACGCTTTCTGAGCTGTTTGGAGCAGGACGTTACATTCGGCAAGCTCACTTGGGGTCAACGTGCTGAAATCTGCAGTATGTCGCTTTGGGACAACCATCAGGTGACCGCTATTATACGGATAGAGATTCATTATTACAAATGCTTCCGACCCGCGATACACTACTAACGTATCCTCATCCGAAACTGCAGCAACAGCGTCGCAAAAAATGCAGCCGGTTGATTTCGGTGCAGCCCCTTTGAATGACTCGATATATTTACTTCGCCACGGGGAAAAGAGTTTTTCCATATCAGGCTGTAGCGCGTTTGGCTTTTGAACGAACGAACGATTGCGTGCCGAAGAGTCCCTGTGGGCGGAGGATCATTAATACGATCAGCATTAGTGAGTAAATGATCATTCGGTATTCGCTAAATTCACGTAACGCTTCAGGCAAGATCGTGAGTAAGATCGCTGCAAGAATAACGCCATACGTCGAACCCATACCACCAAGTATTACCATAACGACGATCTCGATGGATTTCAGGAAGGTAAAGTTATCCGGCGTAATGTATTGAATGAAATGCGCAAAGAGCCCGCCACCAATGCCAGCAAAGAATGAGCCGATCACAAACGCTTTAACCTTGAACTTCGTCGTATTAACACCCATCGCTTCGGCAGCTACTTCATCGTCGCGTACCGCAAGGAAACCTCGACCATAGGTTGAGTTTATTAAATTCTCAACGAAGTAAACAGTGATAAGCGCGATCCCAAAGACCCAAAGGAATGATGCTAACTGTGGTACTGCAAATCCTCTGGCTCCGCCGACATAGCTTGTGCCTTTTATCTTAAAATCAACATTCTGAATGATGACCCTGATGATCTCATTGAAGCCAAGGGTAACGATCGCAAGATAATCACCTTTTAATCGCAAACTCG
>DASTAO010000246.1:0-7018 GCA_035712525.1 Kapaibacterium sp. (SeqCode) | reverse complement strand
CGAGTTGAAGCTCGAGCATTTCAATGTGACTTTTTAGCTCAGCTACTTTGCCTTTTCCGAGGTAGGTTGCCCCATCCGGCGGGTCTTTTTCCTGGGTCATGCGCAGCAGAACATCCGCTCCGGCCGTATCGGCAAGGCGTTCCAGTTCGTCCAGATGATCGGTAGCTTGTTGGCGTGATTCGGGCTTATTTGACCAAATAAGCGTCACAATGGCGGCGCGTTCACGCTCGCGATGGGTTTCAAAATACTCGAACGTTTCTTTCAATGTAGACTGAGGTCTCCTATTCTATAGAATTTAACGGAGAAGCCTTAGGGTATGTTCCAAATTCGTATTATGAATCTGTTATCTCCAGACGCTCCTGCCACCATCGACGATCAGAGTTTGTCCGGTCACATAAGCCGCATCATAAGCAAAGAACACAGCCGCTTTGGCAATGTCGTCCGGGACTCCAAAATGACCGAATGGGATATTCTTTTGCGGAGTATCGATCCAGCCTGCCTGCTCCTTATCGGCAGCAATAGCCCCGGGAGCGATGGCATTGACACTGATCTTCTTCGGGCCAAGTTCTCGCGCAAGAGCACGCGTCAATGTGATAAGACCTGACTTTGACACGTGGTAATCGATCCTCGATTTCCAGATCTCGTATCCTCCGAGCGAAGCAAGATTGATAATGGCACCACCTTCGGGCAGTAATGGCGCCGCTGTTTTAGAGAGAATAAACGGAGCAAGCAAATTCAAATTCAGTGTATCCTGAAATTGCTTTAGCGTAAGATCTTCAAGCGGTGTGATCGGCGGTAATACTCCGGCATTATTGACAAGGATATCAATACCATGAGCAAGATTTACAAACTCTCCGAGAATCGCAGCGCCATCTTTCGTTATATCTCCTTTTAATAAAAAGACTTGCTTCGCCCCACGTTTTAAGCATTCCTCCTGCGCTTTCTCTGCTTCTTTCTCTGGGGAATGAATGTAGTTCAATCCGAGTGTCGCACCGCGCTCACTAAACGCATAGGCTATGTGAAGCCCAATGCGTTTTACACCACCGGTGATGAATACTTTTTTAACTTGGATTTCTTGGATTCGTTTCACGCTCGGATGTTTTGGATTAATACGGTTTAAACTGACGGTTTAATAACCGTTTAAAATCAAGTCGGATAGCCCCAAAGTTTATTAGTAGCCCTACTTCCAGATTATAAGCTTCAAGATAATTAATTGCTTGAGCAAGGTGAATATCTTCAAGCTTGCTTAAAGCCTTTAATTCCAATGATATTTTACCGTCCACTAAGAAGTCAACACGTCTTTCACCTATCTTAACTCCTTGATAGTAAATCGGAATCTCATGCTCTCGTGAATGGGGAATTTGTTGATTAATAAACTCTACCTCTAATGCTCGTTGATATATCACTTCCTGAAATCCACAGCCCATCTCACGATGGACTTTCATCGCGCAGCCTATGATCTTTTCCGTTATTTCGCTATACTTAAACTCGTGCCCCATCCAACTAATCCTTCGTCTCCGATAAATCCAAGTTCAGATAGTTATATCAAGCATTCTCTGTAATGCTACTCGCGCCCAATGAGCATCCTGTTCTCCGACATGGATCTCATTCTTTGTCTTTCCCTTATCAATGCCTTCGAGAATATCGAGCAATGCTTCCGGAGATATCCTGTACATCGTTGCACATTCACAGGCATAGGGGGCAAGCGTCGTAATGAATTTATCAGGATTCTCTTTCTTTAGGCGATTGACCAGATGATGCTCCGTACCGATCGCAAATGACGAACCTGGCTCTGCGCTCTCAACAGTCTTGCAAATGAATGAAGTCGAGCCGACGAGATCCGCTTTCTGTACGACATCGAACATACATTCCGGATGCACAAGAATCTTTATGCCAGGATACAACGCCCGCATGATATCCGGATGGGAAGGCTGGAAGTGTTGGTGTACAGAGCAGTGCCCGCGCCACAAAATGATCTTTGCTTTGGCGATCTGCTCTTTGGTCAATCCGCCCAAGCCACCTTTGGTCTGATCGAAGAGAACGATCTCATCAAGCGGAATACCCATCCGGAAGAATGCCGTATTGCGGCCGAGATGCTGATCGGGAAAGAAAAATATTTTTTTAAAGCCTTGCTTGAATGCCCACTCGAAGATCGCTTTATTATTTGAACTCGTTGATACTGCCCCCCCGTGTTCACCACAGAATGCTTTGATCGCAGCAGAGGAATTCATATAAGTGATGGGACAGATCTTATTAGTATCCGTTACTTCACTAAGTGCATCCCAGGCATCAAAAACTTGCTCGGAGCGAGCCATATCGCTCATCGAACATCCTGCTTTCAGATCGGGCAAGATTACCGTCTGATGTTTTCCGGATAGCACATCGGCTGTTTCAGCCATAAAGTGTACACCGCAGAAAATGATAAATTCGCGATCGGAAAGCGAAGCAGCGTATCTGGCAAGCTCGAATGAATCGCCGGTCTTATCAGCGAATTGAATGATGTCATCACGCTGATAATGATGGCCGAGAATAACGACTTTATCGCGAAGCTTTGCTTTTAATTCGTGAATGCGACGCGATACTTCCGGCGAGGTCGTCTCGCTCGAGAGAAACTCTTCGATCGTTTCGGATGCAATGGGCAGGTCGAGAACTGACATAGTGTGGGGTATACGATGTTCGGCGAATTAAGATTCTACATCAAACGGAAGATTCGTGATCGTCGCGGCAGCCTTCAATTCACCGACGAGCACTGGTGAGTTGTTATTTGCAAAAGCAGTCTTGATGAATGCCATACCGATCGAAGCATTCATGCCGGGACTATAGGTGAACGACGTTATTTGTCCGATCTCAGTACCATCGGCAACAGAAACTGCCGCAGGCGTAGTAAGCGAGACATGCCCATCAGTTTTGACACCCATTAAATGCCGTTGGACTTTATCATAGGTATCGAGACGGGCGATAACTTCTTGCCCCGTGTAACAGCCTTTGGTAAAACTCACGGCCTGCACGAGTGAGGCTTCGAGTGGATTGCGAGAATCGTTAAGTTCATTTGGTGCTTTTGGGATACCGGCTTCGATGCGGATCGTCTCGTACGTATCTTCATCGATAATAGCCCCACCAACATCTGCGATCTGCTCCTGCATTATGGCAAGTAATGCTTCGCGATCATCACCACTGCAATAGATCGAGAAGCCGCTTTCAATGATTCGATTACTTCGTTGTATCTTAACCGGGATCGAAGCGATCTGTACTTCCTTCGAATGAAATTTCTCGATGCCGATGAGATCTGTGCTTGTCGCCGACGTCAGATATTCCAGTGCTCGCGGACCGAATACTATTATGTGCGAGATAGAAGCAGTGGCATTTGTGAATTTCGCATCTTCCATTATCACGAATTTATCGAGCCAATTAATGACAGTCGCTTCGTGATCTTTGCTGGTTACGAGCAGTGCGCCTTTTTCTTCGGCGATGACGGTGATGAGATCAATGATGCGAGCTTTTTCCGTCGTTAAGATCGTCTGGGCACCACTTCCGGGCGCAGTAAAGAGCGGACGAAGATCGTTCGTACTCATACGATGCAAGAGATCGAGAGCATCGGTACCGCTTGCTCTTACTCTGCCGGTAATAGCAGATGCATCGAGTACGGCAAGGGCCGAATGGGCTTTATTGTAGGCTTCGAGATTCATGAGTTTGGTAAAACAAATTTGGGGATGGAATGATTGGGGTTAGTGATGTATCGCCGATATTCTTTTCGCACGTCAAGGACGTTCCCTGTGTTCTTAAAAACTGTATATGCGACACGGCATCGTCTTAATCCTTCTTTTCATTTCCAGTACCCTATTTGCTCAGCAGAATTCTCTGCTTTGGAAAATTTCGGGTCACGGACTTTCATCACCGTCTTATATCTACGGGACCATCCATTCTTTTGATAAGCGGGCATTCACCTTCAAACTCTTAGCCGAGAATTACATTAAAGAGACAAAGGCCTTTGGCATGGAGATCAAGCTCGATGAATTGAACCCTTTCTCCCTGCTCGGTCAGTTGCAAATGCCGGGTGATACCACAATAAAAATGTTACTCAACGAATCGGAATATACAAAGCTTGAAAAAATATTGCGTGATTCATTTCAGATCGAGCTCACGATGTTCAGCACCATCAAGCCTATGTTTCTTGTCGGCCTCCTGGAAATGCCATCGGGCGAGCCTGTAGAAACCAATTCCGATTTTCTCGATGAATACTTAATGAACCAAGCAAAGAAGCTTAATAAAGAAGTGATCGGTATTGAAACCGTCGAAGAACAGCTTCATGCCGTCGATCTAATCCCGTTGAAAGAGCAAGCCAAAATGCTGGTCGATGAGTTGGTCACTCCCGATAGTACTCATCCTCCGCTGCAAGATCTGCTCGATGTGTATAGCATTGGTAATCTTGATTCGCTGTATTCTTATTATCAGCAAGGCGAGCTCTCTAATACCTTTAATAAAGCATTGGTCCTCGACCGCAATCATCGCATGGCCGATCGCATCGATTCGATCGCGAAGAAGAAAAGTATTTTTGTTGCCGTTGGGGCATTGCACCTTCCCGGAGAAGAAGGAGTATTAAACCTATTGCGCAAGAAGGGGTATGATATTACTCCGGTCTATTACAAAAAAGAGAATTAGAGTCATCGGCGCCTTGTCCGCAGACTTCACTCGTGGGTCAAGCATCACTGCTACGATGTCATTGCGAGGGACGAAGCAATCTAAGATCGTTCGTCAGCTCCAAAGCGGATCGTAGCCCAAAACTTTTGAGATTGCTTCGTCATCGCTCCGCGATTTCCTCGCAATGACATCGTAAGCATTCCCAATCGTAGCCGCGATAAATTCTATGCAATGAATTTCGCGATCAGGAATGCAGCCCCTGCTGCTAAGCCTCCAATGACCATTGTCTGAATGCCGCTTCTGATCGGGTGCGCGCCGGTAAATCTGCCTTTGATAATCCCAAAGACAAGAAGAGCTATTAACGTAACGATCACCGAGATCGATAACGCACTTTTTGCAGAGTCGAGGAAGATATAGGGTGAAAGAGGAATTAAGCCGCCGACTATATAAGAGGCAGCAATGGTAACAGCGCTATTGCGAGCGCGCTTTGGCTCTACTTCTTCAAGGCCGAGTTCAAAGCGCATCATGAAATCAACCCACTTCTCCGGCGACTTCGAAAGTGCTTCGACAACCCTCGCACTATCGACAGCAGAAATGTCGTACTCCTTAAAGATATCAACGATCTCCTGCTTTTCGCGTTCAGGAATTTCATCGACTTCACGGCGCTCGCGTTTGCGCTCGCTCATATAATGCTCGGCATCGCTTTTTGCAGCGAGATATCCGCCGAGGCCCATGGCAATGGAGCCTGCTGCGATTTCAGCTAAGCCGGCAGTAATGATGATAGAGGAAGTATCGATCGCTCCGGTAAGGCCTGCGGCAAGAGCGAATGGAACAGTAAGACCATCGGACATGCCTATGACGATATCACGAACGGTGTCGCCGGCAGTAAAATGATGTTCTGTGTGATGGAGCTTCGACATACAAGGAGAGAAAGAAAATGATGCATGGGATTTATCATCCCATGCATCAGAAAAAACAATAATTACTTTACACCAAGTAATTCGATCTCGAAGATCAATGTTGCTTTCGGCGGAATAACCGGCGGACGGCCCTGATCGCCATAAGCAAGATCAGACGGAATGATAAGCTTGCGCTTGCCACCGACCTTCATTGTCGGAAGTCCTTCCTGCCAGCCTTTAATAACCTGACCTAATTTCATCTGAAGCGGTTCATTTGGCTGAGTCTGATAGAAAATTGTAGAATCCGTCAATCTTCCGACGCAATTCACGACGAAGGTTTGATCGGCTGTCGGGCTGGCACCGGTACCAACAACGAGATCGACATACTTCAAACCCGAGGGAGTAGTAATGAGCTTACCGGTTTTTTCCTGTGCCATAGCATCGCTGCTGAGCATGGCAACAATGCCGAAACAAGCGGTAAGCATTAAAATAGATAGAATTTTCATACTAAATAAGCAAATAATTATTGTGAATACAAAATAACGGCAGAAGAGGGAGAACGGTTACAATAAGTTATAAAGGGTTTGTAATAAGCTTCAGTGTTTAACAATGATTTTAGTTGTAAGCTGTTCCTTGTCATTCTCTATTAGTACACAATACGCCCCATTAGGAATATTATCCAATGGGATTTGAAATGTATTAAGACCAGCTTGGGTAAAAAAACTCTTTTTCTCCACTGCTCTACCGAGAACATCCTTAATCGATAGATTTACATTCCCTGGGTTTGAGATAGTAAATTGGACGGTGGTGTACCCATCTGCAGGGTTAGGGTACGTAGAGCATTGAGACTCGATAGTAGTTCGTTTGGCTACGGCCGCATATTTTGGGTTGATGTGTACCGGTATTTTATTCGAACCGTGTAATACCCATAAGCCGCTTTTTGTAGGTGTCAAGTCATTAAACTCAGAATAAGCTTGATACACTAAATCTCCATACTTATCTCCGTCAGCATCAACCGGAATTCCCCCTGCGCCAGTACCGTGCGGATGGGTCACGATTATGTCGATCTTATCATCTATGGCATCCCCAAGAACATAATAAAATTCAAAAGCCTGGTCATGCCCAAAGGCTCCACCCGTCTTCATAACGGGACGTCCAGTCCCAGTTAGATCACCAGCATCGTATGCTTCAACACCAACATCTAAACCACTGAAAGTCCCATCTATAGCTGCTGGATTTGTGATAATCATTTCTGCACTATCTAAAGTGAGACGGTGTGTGCCGAACTCAGGTCCCCCACGGAAAAACCAAAACGAATTTGACGGATAGCCTGACGTAAATAACGATGGAGCAAAATCTACAGATTTATCTCCTGGTTTTCTTGGTAATCCGGCAATGGTAAACCTGTCGGAAAGACCCCATAAATTATTACTATCTCTTAAATTGGGATTTTCCCATGCCGTGAGGAGAGTGTCATATTT
>DASTAO010000245.1:0-2976 GCA_035712525.1 Kapaibacterium sp. (SeqCode) | reverse complement strand
ATTATTCTGCCGAGGGCATCAGTCACATCAAGACGAACATCCGCCCGCTCGGAAACGGAGAAGGGGATTGTTGTCGAAGTGGAAGCGGGATTCGGATAGGGGGCAGATAATGAAAAGGTAGCACTGATTGAATTGGTTGGGACACCTCTTGTCGTAGTTCCAAAAGTTGCTTTGGTTTTGAAGATGCCACTTACGTCTGTGCCAGCATACAGGAAGCCTTTTGGATCGATACATAAAGTTTGAACATTCAAGGCTGTTAGTCCATCGCTATAAGGATGCCATGTTGAATTAGGCTTACTATCTATATAAAAGACTCCATTGTCGGTAGCTACAAACGTTTTTCCGTCTGGAGTGGATAATAATTCATTTGATTTTGTAGCGGGGATTGAACTACTATCTGATGTCCATGTCAGACCTTTATCGGTAGACTTACTGATCAAATGAGTCGACGAAGAAATATACAAAGTGCCCTGTTTGCTAACTGAGATCGAATTTATGGGATATGTAGGATCTTGATTTGTAAACGGAAGCCGAGTCCATGTAATACCTTTATTAGTAGATCTATATAACTTCCCAAGTCCACCGGTGTACATATCCCCATTAGCATCCGCACAGATCACAGATAATTGCTGATCTTGAATGCCAGAATTAAGCTGATCCCATGTCTTGCCGTGATCGGTGGTTCTGAAAACACCTTCGGTACTCGAGCAGGCAAATAAACTGTTATCACGATCTATAGCGAGTGAAGTAATCATGCCATTCGTTAGATTATAAGAAAGTATGGTCCAGCTAAAGCCAGCATCCGTTGATTGTATGATACGGTCGTATATAACACCTAAGAGTGTCCCTGAAGAATCCAGATAGCCGTGGCTAATTGGTACGCCCTCATTCTGAAAAACATAATTTTCTCCGTTTAATACTAACCAGTTGTTTCCTTGATCATTTGATTTCCAGCCGTAATTAAAATAATAAGTAGAATATAATGAAGCAGAAAAAGCAATGATGGATTCGTCACGCCCCGCTACTAATGTGGTAATATTTCCATTTGGAATAGAAATTAACGAGGCATTTGATATATCGATGGGATCAAACCGTCGTAAATGATCCTGCAGCGTAAATATGAACGTACCATCCAAGTCTGCGACGCAAGCTGCGGTAGTGGCGATCGGTTGTTGATTGCCGATGGAAGGCTTTATCCATGTCGTCCCATTGTCGGATGAATAACTTATCAATCCATCGTTTGAATTTGCTACCGCGAAGATATTGTTTTTACTAAAAGCCATTGAACCAATACCATGATTGTTGATATTTACCCGGCTCCAGGTTCTTCCATTATCAACTGAATGAAATAACCCGCCGTTATCATAAACATACGGAGTGCCATCGGGTGCAATAGTCATCATCGCTGAACTGATACTTATACCATTCTGGATTTTTCCCCAGCTATATCCATCATCCGTGGACCGATATAAGTAGGTTGCGCATATATATAACGTGCCTGATCCATCCTCTGAAGCAGCAGTCGCCTGACCAAATATGCCGCTCATGTCTAACTCATTCCAAGAGTCTCCATTGTTGCTTGAGCGTACCACTCTTAGATTACCAACCAAAATAGCAAATAATGAGCCGGATGCGCCAGTAAATATATTCGTTACTGAGTCATAAAGTTGTTTCCAGGAATTCCCATTATCATCCGAACCAAATACTCCGAAGTAGCTCAAATATGGAATATTTGTAATCCTGGCTGTGACAATAATTCGACCAGAAGGCTGAATGATTATTTTCTTAATTGATCCTGAAATGGCTTCAGGAAACAATCTTGTCCAGGTCTTTCCTCGGTCCATTGACCTGTGTAATGCTCGGGCTGCCACAAAGATATGACCTTGGGAGTTTACAGCAATGGATTGGGTCCCATCCCCACCAACCCCATTCGTTTGTTCCCATTGCTGGGCGGTGGCACTTGAGGCTATGCAAAGTAGTAGTAAAAGAGAGATGATGCGATTCATAACTGGATCGGGATGTGAATCTATAATAAAAACGTTTTACCAATAGGGAAGTTACAGGAATAGTCACTTCCATTTGGTCGTTAGGTGTACCATACTAACTTCAAATTAATAACCCCGAATTGGGTAAATTGTTGCATCGATCCCATGACTGAACTGACCCAACGCCTTGGTATTCGCTATCCGATCGTTCAAGCGGGAATGGTCTGGACGAGTGGCTGGAAACTTGCCGTTGCTGCGGCTCGTGCTGGCGCTCTTGGAGTCATTGGCGCGGGTTCGATGAAGCCGGAGCTGTTTGCCGAGCATCTTGCAAAAGCGAAGGCCACTGAAGTTGCCGATCAGATCGGGGTGAATATTCCGCTTATTCGGGGTGATGTCGATACGTTGGTTGCTACTGCAATTGCCGGGGGGGCTAAGATGATCTTTACTAGTGCCGGTAATCCGAAAGTTCATGCGGATAAATTCAAAAAGGCTGGATGCTTTCTCATTCACGTTGTGGCGAGCGTGAAGCACGCAAAGAAAGCGGTTGAAGCAGGCTGCGATGCTGTTGTTGCCGAAGGATTCGAAGCAGGGGGGCATAATGGGATCGATGAGATTACAACGCTCTGTTTGGTGCCGCAAGTTGTCGATGCAGTTCAGGTGCCGGTGATCGCTGCTGGTGGAATTGCCGATGGTAGGCAGATGCTTGCCTGCATGGCGCTTGGTGCACAGGCGGTACAAGTTGGTACTCGGTTCGCTGCAACGGTCGAATCAAGCTCTCACCCTAACTATAAGCAAGCTGTTGTCGAAGCCGAGGATACTTCAACGATCCTCACTTTAAAAAAAGTAGCACCGGTCAGATTAAAAAAGAATCAGTTTTCCCTTCGCGCGAAGCAAGCAGAACAAGATGGTGCGACGAAAGAAGAAGAGATAGAACTACTCGCAACCAAGCGCGAACGAAAGGGAATTTTCGAAGGAGATATCTTTGAAGGGG
>DASTAO010000244.1:0-3033 GCA_035712525.1 Kapaibacterium sp. (SeqCode) | reverse complement strand
AACCCAAGCTACATCGGATACGTCGGTGGCACCGCCAGTCGATGTGATCGTGAAGCTAGTACCGGCAACGCGGGCTGAAACATACGTTGCACCCGGTGTTCCGGCATTGGTATTCTGGATCGTAAGGAAGATACGGGAGTTAGCCGTTACCTTATTCGTAAGAACATTTGCTGTCCCACCGACAAGCGTTACTACACCCATCGTAGCGTTCGTTCCTTCGGTGATCTTCAAGCCATTTAGGCCTGAGATCCGAACGTTACCATTAACCTCAAGTTTTTCAACCGGGGTTGAGGTTCCGATACCGACTGCAGCATTGTTGCCAAGGACAAGGCTATTATCTTGTCCGACGATCGCATTAGCGCCGATGGCCGTTGCATTGGTAAAGTTACCGGCGCTGGCATTTGCACTGCGGCCGATAAACGTATTATTATTACCCGTAAGATTTGCTGCTCCGGCGCCGCTACCATTAGCGACGTTACCGGTTCCGGTAGTATTTCCGGAAAGAGCTGCCTGACCGGTAGCTAAGTTATCAGTTCCGGTCATCGTCAGGTTACCGGCATTACCACCGGCGAAAAAGTTATTAGTGCCATAAGTATGCATTACTGGCATAGCACCTTGGTATACTACACCTGATCCAGTTGAGGTAGTCGCCGGTAATTGAATACCACCTGAAGCCTGAATCCTGAATTGTTCAGTGCCATAGGTTTTGATAACGACATCAGCGTTATTTGTCGAGCCGAGAAATTCTACCGGTGTATTAGGTGTCGCAGCAGTAAGTGCGTTACCGTTGTTTGCCCAGGTATACGAGCTAACATTAGTATTGGTCATAACCATACCGCTTCCCGGAGGGAAGGTATAGTTACTCGAACTACCGCTTGTTGCAGAAAGAGTTGTGACGTTTCCAGAGCCGTCATCAACCTGAAGGGTATGAGGGGCTTGCGCCAATGCGGGGGCTGCACCGACAGCAAGTAATAAAAGAAATACAAGAACGTTCGTTTTCATACAGGTACACTATGGTTAATGTACGACAAATATACGAAGAATCCTCGGTAAATCCAACATTTCAGGATTATCAAAGAAGGTTGTAGAGGTGCCAAAAATGAAAAGTCGGTCTGGAAGTCATTATAAACAAACATTTTAATTGTGCACCACACACGCAATTAGTGTACTCAAGATTTTCCCCCTTCATCCCTTAGCCTTTACCCTTTTCCTCAAATGGTGCCCAAATACTCACCTACAAATATACGAAATATTTGGGAAATCTCCAAAGAAAATTTATATACTTTCGCGGGTATTTCTCCACAAGTTTTCCACAACCAAAGCTCCCCTCTCCCAAGGCTTTCGGAGAGGGGTTGGGGGTGAGGGAGCTGGTATTTAATTCTTTTTCAGCATCTGCTTTATCTCCTGAAGCTCCTGCTTCATCTGCTGAAGCTCTGTTTTTAAAGCGTCGTTCTCTTTTTTAAGCTCCTGAATAGCTACGATCGCTACACCTGACGGATCGATCGTCGAAATATGCATCGATGAATAGCTCTGGTTATCCTGTGAGCCGGTTCTAAAGGCTGCATAGAAATCTTCAGCGATCGGACCGATGTGATATTCATTCGTGCCTTTGTAGTACCAACCTTGAATATTCAAGCCGGCGATCTTCTCAAGAACTTCCTGCCCATTAACTGGACTGAAACGATCCTTGAAGCTACGCGAAGAACCATTCGTCCAGGTACCACCAACCGTAAGCGAAGCGCCATTACCATTCGTGCCATTGGTACCAACTTCGATCGCATTAGCAGCATTTGGACAAACTCCGAATCCCCAACCGACAACACTGGTATTACCGAATACCATCGTATTCGAAGCACAGACCGATGCTCCTGAGCCGATCGCCGAAGCATTAGTCAAATTATTCGCGATTGCATCGGCCTGTGAGCCGACATAAGTGTTATTCGTACCAGTTGCATCAGTTATACCGGCTGAATATCCGACAGCAGTATTATCAGCACCCTGCGCAAACTGTAATGCTTGTGAACCGGTAGCAGTATTTTGATTACCTTGAGCATTAAGAAGTGCTGCGTATCCATTGCCAGTATTATCATTACCTGCATTATTAGCTAAAATAGCATTGACACCCGTTCCGGTATTCCGCGAGCCAGCCGTCTGATTTCCCAAAGCCTGCCAACCTAGGGCAGTATTGTTATTACCGGTACTATTGAGGAATAAGGTGTTATACCCAAGAGCGGAATTACTAAACCCGGTTGTATTAGTGAACCCACTGAAAGAGCCGACAAACGTATTCTGGATCGATGTCGAATTAAAACCCGCCTGATACCCGATAGAAGTATTATTGTCGGAAGCAACATTACTCCATCCTGCATTATATCCCACAGAAGTGTTTTGCGAACCCGTTGCATTGTTAAAGGCCGCCTGAAAACCAAGGGCGGTATTTCCAATGCCGCTCGTATTTCCTTCTCCGGCCCCTGCACCGACAAATGTTTCTTGATCGGCAGTATTATTACGCCCGCTATGATAACCGAGGAATGTGTTGTTCGAACCGGTACTTGCTGCATTGCCAGTGAGGGCCCCGATAAAAGTATTTTGGAAACCGGTGGTATTTCCGATTCCTGCCTGGAAGCCATCGGCAACATTGTTAAAACCGGTCGAGGTATTAGATAAAGCCTGATAGCCGGATGCCGTATTTTGAGAACTCAAATTATTAAATAACGCCTGAAAGCCGCCGGCATAATTTGAAAACCCGGTAACATTTTCATGTAGTGCTTCATAGCCAATAGAGGTATTGGCATTTGGAGTAGTTGTATTAAAGCCGGTCTGGAATCCGACAGCGACATTCCCTGCACCGGTAGTATTTTTTTCGCCCGATCCAGCTCCGACGAATGTATTCACAAAACCGGTGCTATTCTGGTCGCCACTGTGATAACCAATGAAAGTATTATTATCACCGGTAGTAGTATTATCTCCGCTAAATGATCCCACAAAAGTATTCTGCGAGCCGGTCGTATTATTCAATCCTGCCGCATGACC
>DASTAO010000243.1:0-4694 GCA_035712525.1 Kapaibacterium sp. (SeqCode) | reverse complement strand
CACCGCTATTAAACTGTATTTGAAGGATCTCATGGATGGCGCGAATGTTTGTCGTACCGGTCAAGCCGTATAAAAGCGAGAATCCATAGATCATTAGCCCGGAGCTAAAGGCTCCAAATAGCACATACTTCATCGAAGCTTCAGTGCTTCTTGCATCGTCCTTCATGAAGCCTGCCATGATATAACTCGTGATCGAAACCAGTTCGAGGGAGATGTACATCATTACCAGATCCATCGAGGCCGGCATCAGGAACATACCGAGGCTCATCGCTAAAAGTAAAGCATAGAATTCGCCATTACGTCTGCCGCGCTTTTCGACTTCTTTCGAAAGTAGAGACATGCCGACGACGAACATTCCCGCAAGGGCAATAATAAGCTTGAAGATAACAGCAAAGTTATCGACGACTGCCATTGCATACGGTGCAAAGATTTCCTTCGAAGCCGGATCGACCTGCCCTCCAGGCAAAGTCTGCGAATACGGGAAGATCATCGTGCCGGGCTTCCACTCCATGATTTGCTTCATTTCCGGTGCCGCAATAAACTGCTGCCATGAGAAATAGAACGCAACGGCTAATACCAAGAAGGTAAAGTAGCCGACTACTTTTTTCGTCGACGTTCCTCGGATCAAGAGATCGAGAACGATCGCCAGCAGAAACCCTGCCGTCAGTAAAGTCTCCGGAACAAAGTGGCTCATGCTGAATGTGACGAAGTCGCTCAGACTTGGCCCCATGTTCGGCATTTGAAGCAGAAGTGAATGCATAAACTTATAGAAGTATGATTACTTAATCAATGAAGCAGCCTGCATTGCAGCCTGTGGTGCCTTGTGAACGAAGTCTGCTAATTGATTGACGCTTGTCATCATAAGATTCAAGATCGGGCTCGGATAGATACCGAGGAAGATCACGATCACGGCAAGCGGGATAAGCGAAACGAGTTCGCGGCCGTTGATATCGGTAAGTTCATTCCAACGCTCCGGCAACGTACCGAGGAACATACGCTGTAATGCCCAAAGCATATAGGCAGCGGTAAGAATGATACCGAGTGTGGAAAGTATCGTCCAGAACTGGAAGGTCTGGAAGGCACCGAGGAAGACAAATGCTTCGGATATGAAGCCGCTGAATCCGGGTAAGCCAAGTGATGCAAAGTAGCAGATCACAACGAGTGCGAAATAGCGCGGCATTTTATTAGCCAAGCCACCGAACTCATTAACACCTCTGGTATGAGCACGATCGTAAAGAACACCGACGCTCAAGAAGAGCATTGCTGTGATCGTACCGTGGTTGAACATCTGGAAGATGGCGCCGGCCATACCCTGCGAATTCAACGATGCCATACCGAGCAATACATAACCCATATGGCTTACTGAGGAGTATGCGATAAGCTTCTTAAGATCTTTCTGAGCCATGGCGCAGAAAGCACCATAGACAATATTAATGAATCCGAAGATCACCATATACTGGCTTGTTGCGACGGCGATCTCAGGGAAGATACCGAAGCAAATTCTGAGAATACCATAGGTACCCATTTTCAAGAGCACACCGGCAAGAATAACCGAGATAGCAGTAGGGGCTTCTACGTGGGCATCCGGTAGCCAGGTGTGGAATGGGAACATCGGGATTTTAATAGCAAACCCGAGGAAGAGTGCACCATAGCCAATATATCGCCAGGTGGTCATTGCTCCAGTGAAGATGGCTCCGGCCTGATGATTAGCCGAGTTCATCATATCGAGTAGATTGAAGGTATGCCACGGGATACCATTCTGTGTAACAACCGTTGTCATGTTCAAGCCGATCATAACGAGCAACATAAAGATCGAGCCAAAAAGAGTATAGATGAAGAACTTGATAGCTGCATATTCTCTTCTTGGTCCGCCCCATATAGCGATGAGGAAGTACATGGGCAGAAGCATCAACTCCCAGAAAATGTAGAAGAGGAAGAAGTCAAGTGCAACGAAAACCCCCATCATACCGGTCACCAGGAGCAGATACATCATGAAGTAGCCTTTATGCTGCTTCGTGATCGAGAAGCTGGCAATTGCACCGACAAAAGCAATCAGAGCAGTAAGTAGTATCATTGTCACCGAAAGGCCGTCGATACCCATGGCATAATCGATGGCGATATTGCCAAAGATCGGCAATCCAGATATCCTGATCCACTCGAAGCGTTCGGTAAACTGGAAGCTTTTCGGATCGTTAATGCCGGCGAGCGAACTATTAAAATTCATCCAGAGGACGATCGCAAAGACGATCTGCAGTGCCGTAATACCTACGGTCACCCATCGGATGAGCTTTACATTATCCTTCGGCAACAACGCCGTGATGATCATTCCCACCACCGGCAAGAATGTCAGGATCGATAAGATCGGAAAAGAGAATTGCATACTGCTAAATTAGTTTTTGCTATAAAATTTTATTATTGAATGATCAATCGGCTCGTGAGTTTCTCGCCGTTCGATGATACGAGTGTTACGATGTACGTACCGGCAGCAAGTCCATTACGCGAAAGCGCTGCGGTATGCTCTCCAGCCGCGAATGATCCAAGATCTAGCGACTTAAGCTGATGACCAAGAAGATCCGTAACAGTGAGCGTCACCGCAGAAGCGGTCGAAAGACTGAAGAAGATCGTTGCCGAACCGGACGTCGGATTAGGAACGATGGTTAATTGCTGGGTGCCCGCCCCGTTGTCTGATACTCCAGCCTGATGATAGGACTCATGACCAGAAATCGGAACATAGATCCATACCGTATCGCGATAGGTGGTACCACTCGAAAGCGCAATTTGCATTGGTAATAGGGTACCGTCGCCATTATCGGTACTGTCGCGGGTGAACATGAAGGTTGCTTTGCCGGTCTCATTCGGATTCAATGCTCCAAGCGATGAAGTGCCCTGGAGCACATTATAGCCGCCGATGTACAGTAATTTAGCGGCAACCGTTGAAGCTGTAGCGATATTAATAAACTTTACACCAAGCTTATATTGCTTGTTAATGTATTTCAGTGAAGCACTATCGACGTCATCGATCGAGAAGCTGATCGGAGCTACTCCGATAAAGCTAGGACTTTTTGTAACGGCCGAAAGTGCATTTACTCTGCCCCAATACAAATTCTTGTTATTCGGAGAGGCGATCGGATCACAGGTATTGACTAACTGCTGGGTGATCATCGATGGTGACCAAAGCGGATGCTTTGAAAGAACGAGCGCTGCAACGGCTGCCGTATTCGGCGAAGCGAAGGAGGTACCACCGGAAAAATTATATCCATTGGTACCAGGCCAGGTGGTTGAATAAATATTTCCACCCGGAGCATAGACATTCACACGATGGCCGAAGTTAAATGGAGCAGCAGTATCACCATGGCCTTGAGCTGTTTGATCGGTACCACCGACACAAAGTACACGGTCTAAGCAAGCAGGATAAAATGGGTTGTTGTCGATATTAGCCCCATCATTACCGGCAGCGCAGACTACTAATGCACCATGATCCATTGCATTATCAATGAACGGTTGCATGGTTGCCATAGCTTGTGCTTTTGGAATACCATTTGCACCCCACGAGCAATTAATAAACTTTGCATTATGAGTTGCAGCGTATTCGATCGCTTCAAGACCGCTTTGAAATGACTGATCGCCAGCATCGTCAGCGATCTTAATATCCATGTAGTGGCAATTATATGCAATGCCAGCTACACCAAGCTTATTATTACAGGTTGCCGAAGCACAGCCACCGACGAACGTACCATGGCCAAGATCTCCTACGGGAAGTGGGTCATTATCGTCTGCGCCAAAATCCCAACCGATCCAATTGTCAACATAACCATCGTCATCGTCATCGATTCCGTTAGTCTTTTTGTCATGGCCTTTAGAATCGAGGCCGGTTTCGCCTTTACTGATCTGGACGTTCGCTTTAAGATCTTCGTGATTGTAATTGGTACCCTGATCGAGAATGGCAATGATGATATTGCTATCGCCTTTTGTTACATCCCAAGCTTGTGGGACTTGCATCTTTGTAAGACCCCATTGTTTTGATAAACCCGGGTCGTTTGTGTTACCGCATGGCTTTGTAATGTAATTCGGCATGATGGCCTCAACTTCGGGATGATCGAGGAAGAGTGCTAAGACATTCTCCATTGAGCGTTCGCGATCGCTAAAGGTAATGGCAACCGTTCTATCGATGCCATGACGGCGCGAAATGGGGTCGCGGTAGGCGACCGGGTCGAGGGCTTTGATGGTTTTTGTGCCGATGGAAGCCAATACTTCATCAATGGCGGCATTTCCGATCTTTGCACCGGAAATAGTACGCATAGTAATGCCGCTGGCAGCGGTAAACCTGACGAGCAAGCTACCGGGTACAAATGCAGGCAGCTTGGATGACGATACACTCTGTACCGGCTGTCCGAGCGCCAACGAAATGCTGACGACAAGCATCAGCACGCTAAACGCGAACCGAGTTTTCAATTGTAGTTTTCCTTTTCTTACATCACCTTCCAGGCCAATAACGCACAAACCGTTACTACCCCGAAAAGCACCCAGGCCATGTAGGTTTGTATCTTTCCTGTCTGGAAGGATCGGAATGCCAAACCGATGATCTGGGAAATACCTGCAACAAGATTAACAAGGCCATCGACAATATACTTGTCGATCCAGCCGCCGATGTTGGAAACAAGTATCGTTAGTTTACCGACACCGTTAACCATACC
>DASTAO010000242.1:0-11967 GCA_035712525.1 Kapaibacterium sp. (SeqCode) | reverse complement strand
CGATCGTAAAATGGAGCGGTGTTTTCTTTCCATTAATGACCTTATCGAGGACCCCATCACCATCAGTATCCGTCCAGCCTTCTTCAGCTAACATTTTTTTTGCAAGCTCCGGATCATACGTGATGGGTTTTAAGGTAGCGTCATAATGGGGTTGTGTAAAATTGATGGGGCCGTTGATCGGCTTTCCTAAGCCTTTGGCGATCTCGCGTACGATCTGTTCGCGGTTAATTAAATGGCTTAACGCCCATCGCATGTTCTTAGTTTTGAAGATCGGTCGTTCGGCATTCCATTCGACGAATACTCGTGAATTATAATAGACAGTGTCCTTTCGTAAATATGGCTGTTTGACCGAATCAAGCTGAACAAATGCGGCTGCGGGAACAATATCCATTAGATCGATATCTTTTCCTTTAAGGGCTGTCACAGCGGCAGTAGGATCGGTAATCGTTTTGAAAACGATCTGATCAGGGTAAGCCTCACCCCATGCCATGTCTTTCGCCCAATAATTTGTATCTCGCTTGAATGAGATATGGTCGTTTGTGGCCCATTCCTGAAATAGGTAGGCACCGCTTCCGACCATCATCTTCGGATCGCGAGCTTTAGCCGGATCCTTAAATTCTTCCGATTGCTGCATGAATACGGGATTCTTAGGGGCAGCAGATTTAATATCTTTCCAACTCATTTGATCGGTAAGATTCTTCGGATCAAAAATATGCTTTGGTAAGATCGGTACGTAGCCCCCGCCAAGAACTATAGGCATTTGAAAATAAGGATGGTTCAGATGAAACGCAACTTTCATTTTATCGCCATTAACATAACTGATACTATCGACAGAATTTACACTGCTTCTAGTTTGTGTCGTTTCAAGTTGATAAGGATTCATAACACATTTGAAACTGAACATCACATCCTCACCGGTAACCGGATGGCCATCGTTAAACTTGGCCTTTGGATTCATTGTGTAGGTATAGGTAAGGTGATCGGCTGAAACTTCCGGAAGACTTGCCATCCAGGGAATTAGCTCCTGAGTTCTTGGATTGGTGTTATTCAATGGCTCCCAAATCAAAGGATAGGCATACTGAGCACCAGCATCATGAGCAAGATATGGTATAATGTTGGTAATATCGGCTGCTACCCACCAAATAGCATTGTTCTTGGTTGAAAGCCCATATTTATTTGATGGAGCATCACTTTTTTTACCGCAGCCTATAATACAGGCAATTGCAGCAATGGCAAAGAGTACACCCAGTTTATTCATTGTAAGAGAAATAAAAACGTTAACACAAAAAAGCGCAGGCGAATGCACCCGTGCAATGATCAAAATTACTTATTCAAAATCATGTTCGAAATAGGCGATCACTCGTTCGCCGGAAGGGGTTTGGCCTTCGGCGGCTGAGCGGGCGATCTTTTCATCGAGCTTTCTGGCAAAAGCAGCACTGGCATCATAGCCGTAATGCTTCAGCAGATAATTCAGCGCGATGACTTCGCAGATAACGGTGATGTTCTTGCCCGGCAAGATCGGTAGTTTTACTTTCTGCACTTCTACACCCAAGACCTGCACAACCGATTCTTCGAGGCCGGTGCGGGTATAGGTCGCTTCGCGATCCCAGACCTCGAGATCGACAACGATCTCGACGCGCTTCTGAAATCTGATGGCGCGGATGCCGAACATTTCACGAACATTGATAATGCCAAGGCCGCGGATCTCCATGAAATGCTGGCCGAAATCAGTGCCTGAACCCATCAGGATGCCTTCGCCTTTTTGAGTGACAACGACGACATCATCGGCAACAAGCCGATGCCCGCGTTCGATAAGATCGAGCGCTACTTCGCTTTTGCCGACGCCGCTTTTACCAACGATCAACATTCCGACACCATAAACATCGATGAACGAAGCATGGATGGTGGCGTGAAGATTGAACTGATCGTCGAGGAAATCGCTGATGAAGAAGATCGCTTTTGTCGTCTCGATCGGAGTGACGAAGGTCGGGATGCCGCGTTCGTTGCAGATCGCTAACAAATCTTCGCCGATCTTATTGCCATTGGTGATAACGATACACGGGACATCGAATGAGGTAAGGGTAGAAAACGCCCTCACCCTATCTTCAGCCGGAAGTGAATCGAGATAATATAATTCAGTATTGCCGAAGATCTGAACGCGATGGAAGGTAAAGAGACCGACATAACCGGCAAGCGCTAAACCGGGGCGATGCAGATTTTTATCGGTGATCTTCTTCTTATCAAGGCCGCTTTCGCCGGCGACGAGTTTGAGCTTGAAGCGATCCTTCATCTGCTTATAAAAGAACGCCACGGAAAACTCTTCTTTCGAAAGAGCTTTATAATTCATCCAAGCGGGTTGCTGCTGCTTCTCGTCGTTTGGCATATTGCGTGAGGTGTAACACGGTAGGGCGGGTTTGGGGTTCGGGATATTGACGTTTTGACGGCTGGATCTCAATTGTCATTTTTAATATTACCAATACATTACCTAATCGTTATCATTCAGATAAAAACCGGCTATTACGCGTTGCAATCAGCACTTTTTCTATACACGGGTGTTGTCTTTGTTATCAACCATAGAACTGAATACACCTATGTCTAAAACGGTACTGGTAGTCGACGATGAAAAAGATATCCGCGACCTGCTTGCCTACAATCTTTCCAAAGAAGGGTTTGCTATTTTAACTGCTGCCGATGGGAATGAAGCCCTCAAGGCGCTTGACGAACACCCGGTCGCCCTTGTTGTCCTTGATATTATGATGCCCGGCCTTGATGGATTTGAGGTCTGTAAACGCATTAGAGCTACTGATGCTATCAAGAACCTCCCGGTTATCTTTCTGACAGCTCGTTCGGCCGAAGTCGATCAGATCGTTGGGCTTGAGCTTGGCGCTGATGACTATATCCAAAAGCCGGTATCGCCGAGAGTATTAGTCGCCCGTGTAAAATCAATTTTACGCCGCACTAATGAGCGTACCCCGAAGCTTGAGGTTCCGGAGGTCGATCAGGTAACGATCGACGATCTCGAGATCGATCGCGGCAGCTACCGGGTGAAGCTTGGCGGCAAGGAAGTATTTTTTCCTCGCAAAGAATTTGAACTGCTCTATTATTTGGCAACTCATCCCGGTCGTGTATTTTCCCGCGATTCGCTTTTGAATCAGATCTGGGGTGAAGGAGCGTATGTGGTTGAGCGTACCGTCGATGTACACATCTTCAAGGTCCGCGAAAAGCTTGGCCGCATGGGCGAACGGATCGAGACGGTTAAAGGTGTCGGATACCGGTTCATGAATTAAGCTTGCTCGGTTCTTCAGATCGTTTCCTTTGAAATGAAGGATGTCTGCCTTCTGTTACTAAATCCGTGACGTCGCTCGCTCGCCGTGCTTTTATCGGCCCACTGCTATTCATTGGCGTGGCGCTTGTCATCGCAAGCGTTATTCTGTATCGAAGCGATTCGCTTACTTCTTCTTTTTACATAACTGCGTGCATAATCCTCGTGCTTGCAGTGCCCTATTTCTGGATCCAGTCCCGCCGGCTTGTTCAACCGATCGCTAATCTTATTCCCCATGCCGCTGAAGTAGCCAAAGGCCGCCTTGAAGTATCCACATCCAGCTCGAGCGGAGAAATCCCACAGGAATTGCAGTCGCTTGCAGAAGTAATTAATCAGATCGCCGAGAAGCAGGGGCATGATTATGCAGCCATGCAGAAGCTCGAGCGAGTCCGTAGCGAATTCTTAGCCAATGTGAGCCATGAGCTTCGGACGCCTATTTTTGCCGTACAGGGCTTCCTGGAGACGCTACTCGATGGAGCAGTTGACGACCCAGCCGTTAATCGGGACTTCCTTATAAGAGCACAGGCACAATCAGAACGTCTGAATGCCCTTCTGAACGATCTTATCGATATTAGCCGCATTGAATCAGGTGAAATGCGGATGAGCTTCCGATTTTTCGATGTAGGGCCGTTTGTACGGGATATTATTACTGAAATGCAGGATATCGCGTCTTATAAGCAGATCGAACTCTATTTTACCGGCAATGTGATGCCCCATCACGAAGTGGACGTCTTTGGTGATAAAGAGCGCTTAAAGCAGGTTCTCGTGAATCTTATAGGCAATGCCATCAAATATACCGAGACTAAAGGAACGGTGAAGGTAGAGCTGCTAAATGATACTCCTAAACCACAGCTCGTGACTGTAGCGATTCATGATACAGGCATCGGTATCCCAGCCGAGCACTTACCGCGATTATTCGAGCGTTTTTACCGAGTAGACAAAGATCGTTCACGATCTGCTCCCGGAGGTACCGGTCTCGGGCTCGCAATCTGTAAGCATATCATTGAAGCACATAAATCGACTATTAAGGTCATCAGCTCTCCCGGTGATGGCAGCACATTTAGTTTTGTGCTACATAAGGAGCCGTTTTTGTAGGTTTCACAGTACTTAGTTTTGAGTTCTAAGTTCGTGGTTGCTGGTTCTTGGTTTTTGTGCTCTGTAGCCCTTAATCTTTAGTTACGTTAGGTACATATCTTTTACCGTATTACCAGTTATATAATTAGATTACTTCGTTGCATACGACTCGTGGTACTTCTGTGAGTTTTGTATCTCTGTCCTGGTAATCACAGACGTATTACTTCTCTTTTTTTGCCGTAGGAATTGCGGCATTTATGAGTCTGGTTCATAAGTAATTATCTATAAAAGAAAACCCCCGCCAAATTGGCGGGGGCTTTCTTTGAGTCGGATTCATGAAGGAATCCGTGATTGAACAACAATTAGTTCGAGCTGGTGATCCACCAATTTGTACCGTCGCTGATGTACTGACGGGCAGAGTTTACAGCACCGATGAAGTCATTAGCAGCACCATCGATGTTCGAGCCACCGCCGTTAACAGTGGTGTTGATCGAAGTGCCATTATTCTTCACAATGTACATACGACCCTTGATACCAACTGCACTCGGCAACGTGACTGTGATGTTCGACGTATTGACGAGGTAGAAGAAGTCAGATATCGTAAGGTTAACTGCACCACCGGTATTGGTATTAGCTGAAAGTGATCCAGCAGAGGTCAAAGTTGATGTCGGAGCACCAACGCCTGTACCTGCACCGATGCGGCCGTTATTTGCAACAATGTTTCCGTTATTAGCGCGGATATCATTGTTGATAGCGGTGATCGCCTGAAGAGCCTGCATGTTACCAGCTGCTGCGACGATATCGCCTGTAGTAGCCGTAATGTTGCCCGTACTAGCAGTGATCGAGACGTTGACAACCAAGTTATTGGAAATGAAACCATTGCCAGTAAGGGTGGTGAGACCCGAAGCCGGGAAGAGTTCAATTCCGCCTGCAGAAGTATTGACAAGCAAGTTAGCATCAGCAAGGATGTTACGGACTGCTGAAGCGCCGTCGATCCAGATGCTACCACCAAACTTAGCAATACCAGTCGTTGCCTGATCACCCTGAACTACGAAATCCCAGACCGTTGGGTTACCAGCAAGTGTCTGCGGTACGACAGCGTCAGCAACACCATTTACACGCAACTGCTGATTTGAGGTAACACCGTTACCGACGATCGTCGGAGCGTAAGTAGCTGTGGTGTTGATGTTCGTCGGAGCAGTAATGTCAACCTGACCAGTAGCACCACCAGTAAGAACCATAACATTGTTACCACCACCATTGCGGGTGAAGCTTAATGTCTGCATGTTCATATTGATGAAGCGCGGTGATACGAACGGAACGTCGGTATTAGCATCACCGAAGTGTGCATCAAATACGCCAGCTGCGAAGGTAACTTCAACACCATTCGAACCAGTGATCAGCGTACCGAGATCGCGTGTGCGAACGTTGCCGCTATTGGTACCGGTAAGTGTTAAAAGGTTTGTTTGAGTGTTGTCCTGAAGAATGTTATTAACCGTGAGGTTATTTGCTGTATTAGCAACATCAAGCGTAATCGAGCTACCAGCTGCATTCGACCGAATTGCAACAGCACCGTTGCTGGCTAAGTGACCGATAGTCGTTGCACCATTAAGGGTGGTATTGATATTGGTCGGGCCAGTAATGTTATTGCTACCACCAGCCTGTGAAGTAATATTATTCTGACCAGCTGCAGCCGAAGCGGTTATAGCGTTATTACCGGTTGTTGCGGTAATGTTGTTACCTGTACCACCAACGAGATTGTTCGTCGTGTTAGCAGTTAAGGTATTCGTTGTACCGTTAGCGGTCATTGCGTTGGTCGTAGCTGCAGTGATCGTGTTAGCGCCGGTCGTTGCTGCGATAGCGTTATTACCGGTTGTTGCAGTTACGTTGTTGCCCGTACCACCGACAAGGTTATTCGTGGTGTTAGCAGTTAAGGTATTCGTTGTACCATTTGCGGTCATTGCGTTGGTCGTAGCTGCGGTGATCGTGTTAGCGCCGGTTGTTGCTGCGATAGCATTGTTACCGGTTGTTGCAGTTACGTTGTTGCCAGTACCACCAATAAGATTGTTTGTAGTATTAGCCGTAAGCGTATTGGTAGTAGTGGTCGATGTCATTGCATTCGACGAACCAGTGATGGTGTTAGTCGATACTGCCGTGATCGCATTGGTATTACCCGTTACTGTGTTAGCTGAAGAAGCATAACCGAGGGTAGTTGTATTTGCGTTGTCATTTAACGAAAGGTAATTATTACCAGCGTTATCCGAGAAGTTCATGTTGAAACCACCGAGGTAAGCGACACGATTCTCAAGAAGAGCGTTCGTACCGAGAGCATCGGTAGCACGTGCACCAAGACGAACCTTTGTGCCAGTTGCTTCGAGCTGCCAGGTGATGTCCTGCTCAGCAAGCTGGCCAGGAAGTGACTGACGAACTTCGTTACCCGGAGTTAACCAAAGTACGTTACCTGCGAAAGCTGGGTTTTCAATACCATTAAGAACGAGGTCAGAACCAACACCAGCGTTATTGACAGTGTTGATCGTGATATCGCCACCAGCCGTGTTACCTGAGTTGATGGTGATAGCGCCGCTGGTAACCGAGTTATTACCGATATTTACGGTACCGGTGTTAGCAGCGTTGTTCATTATGTTTACAGAAGCTGCAGCGAAAGTTGCGTAGTCTGTACCGGCATTGTTATAATGTAAGACAAAGCCATTATTATTGAAGAAGCGATCGCTTGCGAACAATACTGCACCGCTATTCGGAGCGAAGTGAGCATCAGCAACACCACCGGCATAGGTAACTTCAACACCACTGGTACCAATGATGAAGGAGCTAAGGGTTCTCCAGCGGGCAGCACCGCTCGTCGGAGCAGTCATAACTAAGAAGTTAACGTCCGTTGCTAATAAGCCTTGGTTGATATTGTTAAGCGTAAGATTGTTTGCAGTGTTTGCAACATCGAGTGTAATAGCATTCGCATTGTTTGCAGCAAGGGTGATCGTACCAGTATGGTTCGTAGCACCGATCGTGGTGTTACCAGCACCTGCGAAAGTATTAATGTTAGTATTGCCAGCGCCGCCGGTATTGATGTTTGTGGTAGCACTTGCAATGTTGTTCGTTGAAACTGCATTTGTACCGATGTTATTTGTCGTAGCACTGGTACCAAAATTGTTTGTCGAAGCGCTTACGCCAACATTGTTCGTTGTAGCACTTGTACCGAAATTATTCGTACCGGCGCTAGTACCGATCGTGTTGGTAGTTGCGCTATTACCGAGGGTATTGCTTGTAGCGCTGTTACCGATAGTGTTGGTCGTACCAGCACCACCGTTACCAAAAGTGTTGGTTGTACCAGCATTCGTGCCGACCGTTGAATTACCTGCCGAAGTGAACTGGCTGGTGGTACGGATACCATTGCCACCAACATTCAATGACCAGGTAGAAAGCGGAGCAGCATCGATACCGATGTTGTTGTTTGTAGAGTTATCACCGATCGTCATAGCCGTTGTGTTGTTCGTGCGAACGTCTACAGCGATATCGTTGAGTGTACCAAGAATATTGTTGCCATCAATGATGGTGTTACCAACACGTAACCAACCTACTGTTCCGACAACGGTTGCGATGTCATACTTCAAGAGATCACCAGCACCGCTAGAGATAACGATACCGTCGGTAGCCGGAGCAAGCGGCGGAGCCATTAACGGAGCTCCACTTAATGAATTGAAGCGAACGTTTGCCGTTCCTGCGGTACCACCGACATTGAAGAGTGTGGCAGGATTGAACGGGCCTGCACCATTCGGAGCGTCGTTGATACCAACGAAGCCGTTCGATGCAACGCGGATGCGCTCACCATTACCTGAACCGACACCGCCGTTAGCGTTGACGTTCGTAGCAACAACGAAGTCCGAATTGTTGAGTGTACCGATAAAGTTTTGTAAAACGCCGGTACCGCCGCCGAGCGGGGCGAGTGTATTACCAACGAGCGTCCAACCGCTGATCGCATTCCAACCGCTACCATTGAAGATATCGAGCGTATGCGTGCTGAGGTTATAGACGATCAAGCCTTCCGGCGGAGCTCCACCGCAGATAAGCATTTCCTGAGCCGTTGTCATTCTCGGCGTCAAGAAGCCCTTGGTCGTGGATGAAAGATCGAGCAAGGCACAAGCGCTCGGGAAGGTTGGGTTAACGGCGCCAGTAGCGTCGATGCCGACCGAACCGTTCGCGTTTGAGAGATAAACGAAGTTCATCAAACCGTCGTCCAATTGAAGTCTTCCGAAACCACCGGTCCGGGAAGCTCCACCCTGGGCGAAGAGCGATGACTGCGCAAGTACGACAAGCAGTACTCCTGCGATGAATAATTGTGTAATCCGACTCATATGTTTTGCCTCTAGTTTATAGAAGTTTAGTTTTAAAAAAATCGCAAACACTCTTGTTTGGGGCGACTGATTTTTCAATCAGTTAAGAAAATTTCTCTCAGAATCCCCACAGTATGGGAATCCTAAGATGTAAATATACTACATTTTTTTTCGTACTCCAAGAAAAAAAGATAAATTTCTTGGTGTAACAAAATTGAGTTGAACGTTAATTGATTGATTTACAATCAATTAGGAATTTCAACTTTTTGTAGCTATCTTTCAAATTTTTTGCCTGTAATAGCTATAACGAGGTCAATCGGGGGCGACAGCGATTTGGATTCACCTGTTATGTGCTACAAATATACAACATAGAACAAAAGGATATTTGAAAACCGCAAAACAGGACTGTCTTTAGTTTTCAAACGATGCCTTTAGTCTTCGCGAACACCTTTTTCTTGCGGGGCGCCCGAATCGGTTTACGCCGTATTGGCGGCTTCGGTTTGTCCTCAGCGACATCAGGATATGTATAGATGTCATACTTATAATTTCGCAACACCCAGGTATTCTCGTCATGACTGACAACATAGTTGGGTAATAGCGGAATTTTGCCACCGCCACCCGGGGCATCGATAACGTAATGCGGAATAGCCAAGCCGCTCGTCCAGCCCCGTAACTTATCCATGATTTCAAGGCCAACGTGGACAGGAGTACGGAAATGGTTAGCGCCTTTGGTAATATCGGCCTGATATATATAGTAGGGACGTACCCGCATAGCCAGCAGCTTCTGCATCAGCTCGCGGACGACCATCGGGTCATCATTAACGCCCTTCATTAATACCATCTGGTTGCCAACCGGGCAGCCGGCATCGGCGAGCATCTCGCAGGCCTGTTTGGCTTCCGGTGTGCATTCCCAGGGATGGTTGAAATGGGTATTTACGTAAATCGGGTGATACTTCTTGATCATATCGCAAAGCTTCGGGGTCACACGCTGCGGTAAGACGCAGGGAATCTTGGTGCCGAGGCGAATGATCTCAACATGCGGAATCTCGCGAAGCCCTTTAAGGACTTTCTCAAGCATAAAATCGGTAAGGGTCAGCGGATCGCCACCGGAAAGGATGACGTCGCGAATTTCAGGATGCGAGGCGATATAATCAAGCCCCCCTTGGATGTACTTCATCGAGATCTTCGAGGAATCGCCGACTTTGCGCTTACGCGTGCAGAAGCGGCAGTACATCGAACATTGGCTGGTCACGAGAAATAATACCCGGTCCGGATAGCGATGCGTGATCGACGGGACGGGGCTCATGCCGTCTTCATTCAACGGATCATCAGGTGCATCTATATCGGACAGCTCAACTTCGTCCGGCACTGATTGTAGCCAGATAGGATCGCCTTTATAGCGAATGAGCGATAAGTAGTAAGGATTGATTCGGGTCTGAAAGAACTCGTTGAGTCCATCAGCTACTTCAGCCTTGATGCCAAAGCGTTCGGTAAGTTGTTCTTTTGTCTCGACGCTGTCTCGCAACAGCTGTTGCCAATATTCCATTAGGTCTCTTTCTTGTTTGCCATTGCTGCTGACCTCTCAGCAGACACGGCTATGGGTATCGAGGTTAGAAGTATGAAGTCGGAAATAAGAAATCATACACCAACCGTGAAGTAAAAAATTAAAGTCAATCGTCAAGTTCTTCTGACTTCTGACTTCAATTTTCAAACTTCTTATGAATCTACTCGTTTACCAAAAACGACAAGGTCATCGCCGATCTTGTAGTAATCCTTGATCTGCGAGACGATCTCGTATCCTTGTTTACCATAGAACGCTCTTGTTCGCTCATAGGACGGTTGGCTGCTCGTCTCGGCGATTAGCAAGTACCCCCCATGCTCGCGAACGAAGTCTTCGGCAAAGCGATCAAGCGCTTGTGAAACCCCTTTACCGTAGTAATCGGGGTGGGCAGCGATCCAATACATATCATAGGTGCCGGTTGTGGCCGGTGTTGGCCCGACGATCAGGAATCCTGCGACTCTGCCATTGTCATCGAAGACGTAGGCAAAGTAATCGCGCTGATTGACTTGATGCAAGTAGATATCAATGAGCTCATCAGCGATCGCAATTTCTTCGGCTGAGAAATTTCCTGTTGCCTGGACGATCGTTGTTACTTCACTTCGATCTTGTTCGGCGGCAGGTCGTATCATGTGCAAACTAATTTTTCTCAGATCCGTGGGCGATCACTGACAGTAAAAAAAATTTCTCGATGAATAATTCGAAAAAATTTTTCACTTGTTACAAAAATACGAAATAATATTTAAAAAAGCAAATTTAAAATAGAAAAATAATTATCAGTAGTCAGTAGCCAGTAGTTAGGAATCAGAAGTCAGAAATATTTTTCTGACTTCTGATCAATTTGCAACTGTTATTTTATAATATCAAGATGTGCTGAAGAGCTGTCGACAAGAATTGTATAGCTGCCACTGCTAATGCCTTCGAGTGATTGTACATACTCACTCGATGCTTGCTGCGCGATGGTGCGAGTGAGGACCAGCTTGCCTGTTGCATCAATGATGCTAAGTGTCACGGGCTCTTTAGTAAACCCACCATAAGAGATCCTGACGCTATTCGTTGCCGGATTTGGATAAAGGAGCACTGACGAGGCTGTTATACTATTATCTGTTGGCACTGCTGCGGCAGCATTGACAAGTATGCGGCGAAGGAATGCCGTCTCGATATCCGGCGAAGCCATGACGATGCTGCAGCTGCTTTCTGCCTTCATGTCGGCTACATAGACGAGCGCCGAGGAATTTGCAGATGCATTAAGCGCGGTAAAGACCATTCGACCAAAGTCTATCGAAGCCGCGATTGCGATGTGAGCAGAGTTATAGAAGGCTATCTCGGCAGTATTGCCTTTTGCGATGATGCGCTTTACGATCCATCCTCCGCTTTGAATTACTGAATCGAGACGGACAAATTTTGAATCGAAGCCGACGGTTAGTAATACCGTATCAGGAATAAAGCCGATCATTACCGAAGAAGCCGGAAAGCTTAGCCCTAATTCGACACCGGCAGAATCACCGGTATTAATAGAAGCCGTTAGTTGGCCGGCGGTAAAGACGGCCGACGATTTTGTCGAAGCGCTTCCTTTAGCAACAGCGAGAGCAAGATCGGTCAGTACGAACCCACCGCCGCCGTTAGTGGACTCCCATCCATCTTTTGCTACATCGTTAGAATGAATA
>DASTAO010000241.1:0-7632 GCA_035712525.1 Kapaibacterium sp. (SeqCode) | reverse complement strand
CGTGGTATTTCGCTTGCGGCACCAACTTCACGGAAAATGCTCAGTGCCTCTTGAAGGATTTCCCTTGCCTTCACATGGTCGGATGTTTTATTCAGGCATCTGCCATACTTACTGAGAGCAATTCCTTTATCGATATCGTCGGCAAGCGCCTTTGAATATTTGACAGCCTCTTTCGCATAATGGAGCGCTACGATCGAGTCGGATAAGTAGAACCGGTCGCTCAGTTCGACGAGTATCCGGACCTTTTTGCGGTTCTGGGTCGCCCCGTGCAGCTCTTTCTTTAATCCCTCGATCGTTTTTATTGCCATAACACCTTAAATTTTAATGCGTTAGTATCTACGTAGTAAATACGTAAAGCTCCCCGTGAACTGGCTTGGTATGTTCGTACAGACGACGGCGATAAACCAACGTCACTACTTTTAACAACCAAACAACTACAAAAATATGAAAACGATAACCACCATTCTCGCAATACTCACAGTACTTTCAATGAGCAACACTTCCTTCGCTCAGAAGCGCAGCAAATACGTGCCGGCTTCTTCAAACTCACAGTCACGCTCGTACGATCGCTACTCGAATTATGGTAACTCCCAAAGCGGCTGGAGCTTCGGTGCCGAGATCGTACTTAACAAAAGTACTTATAGCTACAAAGGTCAGGGGTATGGTAATTTCTCACCGGCTTTCTTTGTGGTCGGCGATTATAGCCTTAACTCACAGATAGGCTTTATCTTTAAGCTCGGCTATGATAATAAAAATATCGGCTTACAGGTAAGCGGAATAACCGCCCAGGCCGGGATCGATTACCTTGCCGTGTCCTCACTCTTTCGGTATACCGTTGCACCGAGTTTCTTTCTAGCCGCCGGCCCGACGCTGAACTTCGCAATCAGTAAGGTAAAAACAACCATCTCGGATAATACCGGCTCAGTAACAACCAGCGATGATGCCGATGTAAGTACTCGCTTTGCCCTCTCACTTCAGGCAGGTTATAATATCGAGATCGCCCATAACATCGAGCTGCAGCCAACGCTTGGCTATGATCTCTTTATCAGCTCTGCAACAGCCGATGGTAATAGCTCACTCAATAACTTGCATGTCGGCGCCGGCCTTCGCTTCAAACTGTAAGGCTATAACTAAGACGAATCAATAATTTTTTTACGACCAGACAAAAAATGAAACCAGCATTTTTATTCGATACCCGGAATGCGGACTTCATAATGGCGATGGACTGCATAATTTTGACTACAAAAAAGGACAAGAAAGTGGGAGACAAAACCTATCTTTGGGCGAATGGTCAGAAGTCAGGCCGTGAAATCATGCTAAAATCGCCAGTATGCCCTTCGGTGATCGAAACGAAACATCTGGCTAACAATACCTTTAACTTATTAATAATTAATTAACTTACTAACTGGAATTTTTCGTGGCACGGTAATTGTTAAGTAAAAGAATCCAGTGTTGATTTTTATCATCACTCCCCGTAATCTTCACTGTAACAATACTGGAAAATTCTAATTAGTATAATTATCGACAACTGACAAACAATATGAAAACTATCATTGCTATCCTTTCCATCGTTGGTATTCTCTTCGTCTCCAACGCTTCAGCACAGCGCTTAGGCCCAGCCAAGACGGCTCCGGCAGTTCAACTTCGCGGCACGTTCACCGATGCAGCAACAAAGCCGGCAAGCATCCCAGCTTCTTCTGTTCTCGAACCCCTCGAAGGAGAGATCTCGAACCAGTTGCGCGGCAGCTTCGGCGATGCAGCGACCCAGCCAATGCACGTTGCCTCTTCTTCAGTCCTCGAACCGCTTCAGGATGAAGTACCGCTTCAGAAGCGCGGCATGTTCAGCGATGCAGCTACCAAGCCGGCCGGTATCGCACCTGGCTCAGTCTTAGAACCCTTGCAGCAGGGTGCTGACGATATGGCCAAGAAATAACGCCAAGAAATTAGATCGTAGATCAATTCATAGTGAAGGGCGTCGGTACTATTACCGGCGCTTTTCATTTTAAAAAGCTATTCTGCCAGGGACAATCCTTCAAATTCCAATGCTTTTATGGGATGTATTGACGAGCCAGCTATCCCTTTGACAGAGCTGTATAAATGCGTTGTATTTAATAGAACTTTTTGAATTTGTTTCTCTCTCTTTTTCCAGATGCTTTCCATCGCACGACGCTCGCTATCAAGATCTGTTTGCATTTGTACAAAACCTTCTACAATAGCTTCGATTTGCATTCGGAATTCGTTGCCTGTAAGATAATCATATAGCATTGTCATCTTTTCGCCCTTATTTTCCTGCGAGACCATTGCAGCATCAACCAAAATTAGCGATTCTCTTAGCACGCAACACAATGCCTTGAATTCTTCATAAGAGCAAACCCATATTCCTTCTTTTTGCCCAAGACGCTCCATTCCTTTGGGCATAACCTCAGTTACCAAGACACCAAAAGAGGCTCCTTTCTCACGCATGTCCATTTTGAATTTTTCAATCCAAGTTGATTGAAAATCTTTGGTACGCTTGCTCTCATAATAAATCGACCCACAGTTTTGTTTGGTTTGAGTATTTACAATTTGCAAGCAATCGGCACCTCTTGCGCCCTTTTTGATTTCAGAAATAGAATCTAAGGGGAATGATGCTTTTAACCAATCCTCTATTGCTAGCTCCTGAGTTTCACCTTGACGCTGAACAGATCCCTGCTCGGCTTGGCGATGAGCTTCGTCTAACTTTTCTTTTAGATCATTAATGTACTTGCTTTGCTCTGATAACCTTAATTCATACTTTGAGTTTGCTTCCTTGGAAGACTGCTCTTTGGCTTTTGCAACTTCAATTGAAATCCTTTCTTCAGCTTCTGCCTGGAATTTCGACTCCAACTCTCCATTCTGTCGTTTAAGCCGTTCTAACTCAGCTTTAGTTGTATTTAACGTCCGTATTTGATCCGTTTTTGTTTTTAATTCTTCTTGAAGCAAAGCAAATGAACCCGAATTCTCTTCTAAGATTTTTTCACGTATTTCTTTGGTCAGCCGTTCTTTTTCTTGAAGCACCTGACTTCCCACTTGCTTCTGTATAGTTGAGTCTAATTCAGCTTTTTGACGAGTCAACTCCACCTTTTCCGCAGTGATCTTATTAAACTCTTGTTCATAGCGCGTTTTTTCAAGTGTCAATTTCTTGGTGAAGTCACGCTCAAATTCTTCGCGCAACTTATGTGCTAAAATATCATTGACATCAATTTCGGCCCCACAATTAGGACATTGTATATTTGCCTGTTCACTCATTTTCTGTATTTTATTTAGTAGTTAACAATTCTGTCAAACCAACAATCCCTGCCCTTACAGATTACTATTTATACTTCTGGAAAATATCCCAATGAGCCATCATTGTATCAAGTCTGTAATTAGAAGTAAGCAGATCTCGAAATCCTTTTACCGAATCGATGAACGTCTGCGCATCATGAAAATAAAATGTCCCTAACCCCATCGAGTCTTTTGCGATGACGATGAATTTCGGCGGGACTTTGGTAAGCGAATCGATGAATTCCTGCTGCCAGTCATGTTGATACGAGGTTAGTTTGCCGTCGTGTCCTGTCTGGATTAGCGGCAGCATTATCGGGAAGCGGCTGCTTGAGTTGCAGCCTGTTCGCCAGTATAATCCGGGACACCATCCCCAAACCTCAAGCCGATTTCCTGCAGCACCGTGAGCAAGCAAATAATTACTGGCAGCATCGTATTCGAGTTGCCAGTCATTCGTACCATAATGTTTCGTCTCGTGAAGTTCGTGAAGCGATGTTCCTTTGCCGGCAAACACATTGGAGAGAAACGGTGGCACCATGCTCTGTGCGTAAAACCATCCTATAAGGACTACAAGAACTGCGATTGCACTTCTATTTACTAACTTCGAATCACCAAATGCAGCTATGATTGACTTGATCACAAGTGCACCGAGAATTGCCGTCAGCACAAACTGCGGATGATAATGTGAAATGAAATACTTCCCCATGATTATTACACCGGCTTTCGCTGCGATGTAATATCCGGCAAATAGCATCACTTCCATCGGAGCTTTTTGGATTCGCTGAGTAATATTACCGAACCCATTTTTTCGAATGTAAAAAAACAGCCAACCGATAAGCGCCAGATGATAGACAATCTCGCGAGGACGTATTATTAGAAGCAACGGAGAACCACGATACTGCGGCTGATTAAAGACTTCAATATTATACCGTATGGCATCGAGATAAAACTCGCTTACTGCACCTGCCGGGGCTAAATGCATGAACAGTATCAAAGCCCATATACCGATAATCCCACAAAAATATGACGCTGCCCATTTCCATCTCTTCTTATTTCCATAGATCAGCATTGTAACACCAAGCACCAAGGCAAATAACCCTTGAGTCGGTCGAAAGCTTATTGCCGCGCCCATGCAAAGGCCGGCAACAACCAAATAGATACTCGAGCGAACTGCGGAATGCCGATCGGGCTCCTTGCGAACGGCAATGAACAGCATCGTTGCGATTAGCATCAATAAACTGCCAAATGAATCGCGCTGACCGGCAAGCCAGAAGCCGCCGTACATATAATCGAGTGAATATAGTATCGAGGCAATGATCGCTGGCTTGCGTCCGTAATATCTATTTACTGTTAGTGCAAGTAAACCAGCAATTAGTAACTGGGCGATGAGATCGACTGCCCTATATACAAACGGAGAAACCCCGAAGATAGAGATGATCGTCGAATGCAACCAGACGATGCCAGGGAAATTCTGATCCCACAAGCCTGCGTATGGAATACGCCCGAAAGCGTGATGGAGAAAGCCCATCGAATGAAACAGCTCATTATCGTCATTGAATGGCGCCAGCAATTCGGGCAACAGGATCAGTAGTATTACCGGAATGACGATGAATAGTAGCCGCTTCCTCATGGTACTTAGCGGTGTTCGTAAATATCCCACCACTTCATTGTGGTATCGAGTTTGTAATCGCTATTCATTAAACTGCGAAGTCCGGGAAGCGAATCGACAAGCTCCGCTACCTGCTGATAATAGAAAATACCAAAGCCAAAACTGTTCTTTCCAATAACCAGAAACTTTGGTGGACTCTGCACAAGCGAATCGATGTATTCTTTTTGCCAGGCTTTCTGAAAATCGGCAAACTCACCGTTATTATTTTTCATGATAAGCGGCAAGAAGAACGGAAAGCGAGTGCTGGAATTACATCCTGTTCGCCAATATAAACCGGGGCTCCAGCCATAGACTTCAAGGCGATGCCCCTGAGCACCATGTGCCAGTATATAATCTGTCGGCTGCTTATAGACAAGCTCCCAGCCATCTACTGATACATACAAACTATCGAGCGATACACCCTTCCCTGTAACAATATTTTTTGCATAGGCTGGCAGACGAGTTCCGGAATAGATACTAAGAAGCAGTACGATAAACAAACCAACAAGACCATACTGAAGAGTGCGGCGAGAACGCAGTTGATCGATATATGGTACGATCAAAATAGCAAGGAAGATCGAGCCCATGATGATCACGGGGTGATAATGCGCGATGTATCCTCTGCCCATGATAAATACTCCGCCCTTTGCACAAAGGACGTACAGTGCGAAGAGTACAACTTCCATCGGAGCGCGTTTAATCTTTTGCCAAAGATCCGATACCGTTACTTTCCCATAAAGTTTTTGATACCTGATGCACCAAAAAATAATGAGCAGATCGAAGAGAATCTCTCGGGGTCTGACAAGTTGAGTTAAAAATGAAAGCCTATATCTTGAACTATTGAAAACAAGCGTATTAAATAGGATGGCGTTTATATAAAAATTATGGAGCCCTCCTTCAGTAGTTAGCTGTGGCCACAAGATAATGACCCACATCAGAACTCCACCGAGAACATAGCTAAAAAAACTCAGCCATCGCTTCGGACCGTAGACCAAAACAAGCACCGCGAACGATAAGGCGAATAATCCCTGCGTCGGTCGAAAATTGATGGCAAGCGCCATCAATACTCCGCAAATGAAAAAGAGCGCTGAGGTTTTTACTGTGCTGATCTGCTTTGGCGTTCGATATAGATACAAGTAAATAGTAGTCGCTATCAGAATAAGCAGCGAACCATAATCATCACGCTGGCCGACTGCCCAAAAGCCGCCAAGCATGTGAAAGAACGGATAAATGATGCCGACTGCTATACCTGCTTTTCTGCCATAGAGCCGCTGTACTAACAGGCTCAATAATATTGTAAGGATAAGGTGAGCGCCAACATCGATAAGCCTGTTCGGCCAAGGGGATGTGCCGAAGAGCGAAATAATCAGCGAGTGGAATTGTGTGATACCCGGAAAATTCTGGTCCCAAAGGCTGATGTAATTTATCCGTCCATACGCATGGTAGAGCCAGCCCATCCCTTGGAATAATTCATTGTCGTCATTGAACGGAGCAATGAATAACGGCAGGAAGATAACGATGGCTATTGGGACGACAATACGTAGGATCGAGCGCCCGTTCTCTTTAGCAGGATAAAGAGTCGGTACTGATAACGCAGAGAATACTGAAAAGCGGCTTTGGCCCAACGTATCTATTAAAAGTCTTCAAAGATACGAAGGTAGTATGGTCTTAAGCGGCCATTGCCAGCAAGCGCTCAACACGCGCCAGGTTGCGGCGATGAACGAGGAGCTTCAACAAGATGAATTTCTCGGTGTATTCGCGTTCTTTGACTTCGGCAAGCTCATGCAAGCGCGAAGCGATCTCGTAATGATCGACCGGCACTTCGACTGTCATTTCGCTGGAGGATTCGGTCAGCAAATTGGCGATCTCTTCTTTTAAAGTTGCGACGCCATAGCCACGTTCGGCGCTGACAAGAACCGAGTGCTTATATTTCTGTGATATAAACGTAAGCTTATCGCGATCATCGACGGGGACGAGATCGGTTTTATTAAAGACAAGGATAACCGGTTTATCTTCAACCTTAAGATCTTTCAGGGTCTCATTAACAACGGCGATATGCTCTTCAATATCTTTCGAAGAAGCATCAACGACATGCAATAAGATATCGGCATCTTCGACTTCGCGAAGGGTTGATCGGAAGGAAGCGACAAGCTTCGCCGGTAACTTGCGAATGAAGCCGACAGTATCGGTTAGTAAAATTTTTCGATTGACCGGCACATCAACTGAGCGCGTGGTCGCATCGAGCGTTGCGAAGAGCCGATCTTCGACAAATACTTCACTCGAAGCAAGAGCATTTAAGAGCGACGACTTTCCTGCGTTCGTATAACCGACAAGTGCTAACCTTGCGAGTTCATCATTACGGCCTTCGCGGCGAGTCTCATGTTGGCGATCGATCTGAGCTAATTTTTCTTTTAGCTTTGCGATACGGGTCATGATAAGACGTCGATCGGTTTCGATCTGCGTTTCACCGGGACCTTTAGTACCGATACCGCCATATTGTTTGGATAAGTGCGTCCACTGACGAGTTAGTCGTGGTAAATAATACTCAAGCTGGGCAAGTTCGATCTGCGTTCTTGCTTCACGGGTACGAGCTCTGGAAGCAAAAATATCAAGGATAAGCCCGGCACGATCGAGCACTTTTACCCCAAGTTCTTTTTCAAGGTTACGGACCTGTACCGGGGAAAGATCATCATCAAAGATCA
>DASTAO010000240.1:0-8918 GCA_035712525.1 Kapaibacterium sp. (SeqCode) | reverse complement strand
ATGATGAGTAATTTGGTTCATCATTCATCATTCCACATTCATCATTTATTCTGTCTCTTCCTCAGCATCAACTTCATAGTTGACTGGCTGAGGTTCGCCATCGACTGCAACGGCGATCGGTTCGCCGACGATGATGCGGCCGCAATATTCGCAGACGGTGTGCTTATCACCGCGATTAAGTTCAAGTGCTAACTGGCGTGGAACTGCATTAAAGCATCCGCCACAGACGCCGGAGTGTACTGCCACCACTGCAAGGCCATTCTTTGCCGGACGAACACGCTCATAAAGCGAAAGGAATTGCGGCGATACCTGCGAAAGGGCTTCTTCACGGCGGGCAAGAAGTTTCTTTTCTTCCTCAGCCGTTTCGGACATCAATTCTTCGAGAAGCTTTTTGGAATCGTCAAACTCTACTTTGAGCTGGGCAACATCGTTGCGCGCTGCTTCAGCATCGGCCTGAGCATTCTCAAGCTCCATGCTAAGACGGGCCATGTTCTGCCCACCTTCGCCTAAACGACGCTCAGCGTCTTCGATCTGGAAGGTGATCGCATCATACTCGCGAGTGGTCTTGACGTCGAACTGCTGGCTTTTATATTTCTCGAGCTTTTCCTGGAATTCGCCAAGATCGCCTTCGATCGAACGAAGTTGTGCCTGACGCTCATGAATGAAATGCTCGATATCGGCGAGAATGTTTTCGCGCTCTACTAAGGCCTGGCGTAACTCCTCGACCCGGACCGGTAATTCTCCACGGTTGGCGACCAGTTCATCATGCTCGGTATCGATACGTTGTAATTGATATAATCCTACTAATACTTCGTTCACAATAATCCTTTATTTATTTGATAGGACACCGCGTTCGGCCGCATAAGCGACCGGGCAAAAAGGCGGTGACGATCTTCCTTCTGCAAAATTACGACATTTAGGGCTTGCTCCACTGCAATTTGCATTCCGTCGAGTACGAAGCGTTCGGTCTCCGAATGCCCTGCATCAATAAGCAGCAATCCATCGTGTTCGGCCCGGTAAAAATCATGGTACCGGATATCTCCGGTTATGAAAGCATCACAGCCGGCTTTCCGTACAGAAGAGTAATATTCCATCCCCGAACCGCCAACCATCCCAACATGTCGAATCTTCCTATTGCTTTTACTATATCGAAGAACCGATGTTTCGAAGGTGGTGCTAACGAGCTCCAGTAGGTCGCTTGGCGTCATCGGGTTGGGCAATAATCCCATCGTCCCCATTCCGAATTTCGGGTGACCATTCGTGAGCGGTTGAATGTCGTAAGCAACTTCTTCATAAGGATGTGCGGCAAGTAATTCAGTAATAATAGCCGGGCGTTTCCATTTCTCAGCTATCATTTCAATCCGCACCTCCCCTGCTGTTTCGCGAACTCCCGCAACGCCGAGAGTTGGGTTTGATTTATCATTACCCCGAAACGTCCCAAATCCTTCACTGGTAAATGAGCACTCGTCGTAGTTACCGATATTCCCGGCTCCTGCCTTCCACATCGCCTCACGAACTTGATTGATGATATCAACATTGCCCGGTACGAATACTATGATTTTTTCTAACAGACCTGATAATGAAGAAACAGGTTTAGGATTAAGCAAGCCAAGCTTTGCTGCCATCATCGCACTCGTTCCAAATTCGGGCTGTGAATCGAACGCTGTATGAATTACATACAGCGCGATCTTATTCTCGATAAGGCGACGGACCAAGGCTCCGGTACGACTTGAATCGGTGATCGAAGTAATGCTTGGAAAAATGAGTGGATGATAACAAAGAATAAGATTCGCTTTCATCGAGATAGCTTCATCGATCACTTCATTGGTGATCTCATAGGCAAGCAATACCTTGCTAAGTTCAGCTCCAGCTTCATGGCCTATCTGCAACCCAACTGCATCTTTCTCATACCCCGCCGAAGCAAGAGGCACAATAGAATCGAATGCGCGAAGAAAATCTTTGATCAGCATGGGGTACTTATTATTACGTCATTGATTCGTCGCCTCCGCCTCCTCGCAATGACGACATAAATTATGGGCGAAGAACTACCGTCGGCGTCCGATCGACTGGCAACACCAGCAAGATCGAATCTAGAATAAACTGGTTAGTCGTCCCTTCAGTCGTCAGGCTATCCACGATATTATCGTAGTGTAAATAAAACGTATCGTTGAGAAAGTATGTGGGTTTGCGCATTGAGTAACGCAGCGAATCACCTACTGATGCAAACGAGAATGTGTAAAGGCTTGCCGAATCGTGCATCAAGGAAGAGGTCAGTATCCCAAACCGCACTGTACTATCTACCGGATCAAGAACGAATGTCTTGATCGTAGAATCGTACTTGATATGTGCTGAATCCAGTGCATGGATCTTCGTAAGCACGATCACAGGCGGAGTATCGCTTTCGCAGCCAATCAAGGCAAGGGCGAATAGAATAACGGCAACGTATTTCATCGGCAGTCTTTACGGTTTTTTGCAACAATAAATTCCCAGTGCTCAATTCAATCGTATTTTTGCACCATGGATAAGATCAAACTCGCTCTTGTAGGTTGCGGAAACGTCGGTCAGATCATTCACTTACCCATTCTGAAAAAGATGCAGGATGTGGAGCTTTGTGCCATCGTCGACCCGGACGAACGCAAATCCAAGGCAATCGCCGAACGGTATGGAGTGCGTTCGACCTTCAAAAGTGTCGATGCCCTCCTGAATTCCGCTATCGGATCTGAGGTAGAAGCCATCGATATTTGCACCCCGACCGATCAGCACCGGTCACCTGCTATTGCGGCACTGCAAGCTGGCAAAGATGTATTGGTCGAAAAGCCGATCGCCCGTACCATGAAGGAAGCCAAAGAGATCGCCGATGTCGCCAAAGAGTACAAACGCAAATTGATGGTTGGGATGAACAATCGCTTCCGTCCGGATACGATGATCTTAAAATCATTCATCGAAACCAAAGAACTCGGCAATATTTATTATATCAAATCCGGCTGGCTTAAGCAGCAGTCATCACAGGCAAGTTGGGCGCAGCAAAAAGAAAAATCCGGCGGCGGTGTCTTTATCGATCTCGGCATCGTAATGCTCGACATGGCACTCTGGTTATTGAATTATCCAAAAGTTGCTACCGTCAGCGCAACAACCTATAATCAGTTTACAAAAAAAGTAGAAGATTCAGCCGCAGTCTTCATTCGCTTAGCCGATGGAGTCACCCTCACGATCGAAACAAGTTGGACCTTCCACCGCGAAGGCGATTTCTTCTACTGTAATGTTTTCGGCAAGGATGGTTCTGCCTTCATTAATCCACTACGCGTTTTCAAACAAGTTGCCGGCAATCTCGTGAACTTGACTCCTGCAAAAACAGAATCACAGGTTTCGCTCTTCAAGAAATCGTACGAGAACGAGCTGCGCCATTTTGTCAATGCCTGCCGGGGACTTGTTCCACCGGTTTCTACCGGCGAGGAATCGGTCATGAGAATGCAGGTTGTCGAAGCGATCTATCAATCGGCTGCAAAGAATAAAGAAGTGGTGCTTTCGCCGGCAAAGAAAAAGTAATCTAAGCTTTCTTACATGCACATTCCCTTTTTACTTTCTCTCTTATTCTTCTTTCGGCCTGAGCTAATAGCACCTGTTCCAAGCTCTGATCTGATCGAAGATTTATATCCATTGCAGATCGGCAATAGCTGGTCGTATGATTTCATCGGGGCCAACGCAGACCCAATGGGGTATATGCCTAATTATTTGAGCGAAGAAGTAACGGATACGAGCCGCTATCTTGGGCACAAATTATTCCAGATCTCTCAAGGAGGAATACCGAGGTATAAACTATATTTCGATTCGACTTCGGTGATTCGGTATGTCCCTGATTCGATCTATAGCTTCAAGACCCAATTATTACATTGGCCGTTAACGATCGGCGAAACGGTTGTTTTTCTCGATACCTTGTACAACGGAAGTTATCTTCACAAGATCGTTTTCTTGCTTCAAGATACAAAAGCTCCGATAACCACACGAGCCGGTTTGTTCGAATGTTATCATTTTCAGCAGCAAACCTACCGTGGCAATGGAAGTCATCCTGATACGACCGTTATTGACCTATGGTATGCAAAAGGCATCGGCTTGGTCAGAAATAGATATTCAAAAGTAGCCTATGGAAAAAAGATCGATCAGGGTGGGATGGACCTGATAACTTACAAGATCATGTAAGGCCTCCTGCTGTTTTTGATATCTGAATCTTGCAAAAGCTCATACTTCTTTTTCAATATTTCTGAATGAACCGTAAATTTGTCATATTTACACTGAAAGCACAGTTATAACTTCATACGTATTGAATTTATGGTCAAAATTAATTTCCTTATATCTGTCAGGTTCTTGGCAATAATATTGTCTATCGGGGCCTTTATTGTCTATAATTGTGGTTGCTCTTATCCACCTGATCAAGGCGGCAGCCCATCTGATCATACAATATCAGATGATTTTATTTTGCTTCCTGAGAAGTACGATCACGATATTTTTTGGGGGAATTACCATTCTTCACTCTGGAATGGGAATAGGATTTATTCTTCAGGCACACTCAGATTTTATGATCTCGATGATAGCATGAAAGTAATTCACGATTCAATCCCATTATACCTAAATTCTAATACGCAATGGGACGTAGGAATTGAAGGTCTTATTGGAATGCGATTCAATAATGATAGAATGAAAATTATTGGGGTTCAATCACAATATCCAGATGTCGCTCTTGGCAAACTTGTCGAAGTCGATATAGCAACCCTCAAAATCTCGGTTTTAGTTGATAGTACAATGCAAGTATCCAGTGCTGCATATCTCGACGATGATTCAATTATATTTTATTCTTACGGGAGCTATTCTGATTTAGACACCCAACCTTCCGACGCAGGATACTACTTGTTTATTAAAAGTACAGGAGCCAAAAAATTCTTACTCCATCACATTTCCTCTCTCGGACCTTCTGAAATATTGAACGGCTTCGATGTTCATCCAGATCATTCCAGAATTCTCATACCTTCCACCGGAAATAATCGTGCGCCGATAGTATTTGAATTTAACATCATGACAAGCAAGAAGGATACCCTCTTTACTGCTTTTGATACTCCTTCAGTACGATGGTGCCTATCGCTTAGATATAACAGTGACGGATCTAAAATTTTGTATAGTGCATACCCTATTAAGGTTCTAGACGGAGGGGCCACACTTTATGATTATAGTGAAACGGGTATCATAGACAGAAAGCCATTGTCGATAAAAATTTTGCAAACGAATCCCTACCTAAGTTTGCATACGAATGTAATTTGTCTTTTTCCAAGCTGGTCGCCTGATGAAAAAAGCATTATATATGGAAGTGCACCTATTTCCTCGGAAGGTCGGATTGCAAGCCATTACACTGCAACCATTCTGAAAGCATTCCAGTAATTTCTTCAAAAACAAACACATAATAAAATGAACTCACAGTTATAGAGAATCGAGTTAGACATCACACGATCCTTATGTTTATAAAGTATCAACATTCAATACCTCCGGCGATTCCTATAATCCACCTACCATAACTTGTGAAGTCGTCTCCAAAATTGCTATCAAGCAAAAGAAACAGGTTGGAAGTGCCAGTCATTTAACTTGTACTTCAAACCCATTTACAGGTAATGCAGATATTCGTTTGAATTTATCAAATACTGCACAAGGACAGATAGAAATCTATGATATCTTAGGTCGGAAGTTAGATGGAGCAGCTTTTGCTTGTACCGATGGTGGTCAAATTAAATTTAAGTTCGATGCGATGCAATATCCCCCACAAAGTTATATCTGCAAAGCAAAAATTTATTTTGACGATGGTACTCAGCAAGAAGAAGTAATTCAACTTTTAGGAGTTCGATAAAATATTATCTATTCCGGGGTTGGATTTAATTTCAACCCTGGAATTTATTTCTTAATCACCTGCACCTTATCACCTTCTTTTAAGGCATCACCAACTCCAAGCGCAACCGTTTCCCCTGCTTCAAGACCACCGGCAAGCTGAATGATACGGCCATCGTTATCGGCAACATCGATCGGCTTGAAATGTAGAATTCCATTTGCATCGACTACTGCAACAAATGCTTGTGCACCTTTCATGATAAGGGCATCGGAAGGGATCTGTAAATACGGTCGTGCTTTAATTTTTACCGCAACCTGAACAAAGCTCCCAGGAAGCATCGTATTCTTTCTGTTATCGAGATCAATCTCAGCCATGAGAGTGCGAGTCTTCGAATCGATCTCGCCGGTATAGCGCGTGATCGTTGCCGGAATATTAATATCCGGTTGTTCCGGCAAGCGAATGCTTACCGAATCACCTTCTTTAATATAAAGAGCATCTTTCTGATCGAGATAAATATAAATACGAAGCTTAGTGACATCGGAGATCGTTACGATTGGCAGTGCTCCGGGCTGTGAACTCGCAGCACTTTGCACAAGCGAGCCAGGATCGGCATAGCGAGCGGTTACTTTGCCGGAAAGCGGGGCTTTGATCGTTTCGTATGATCGAAGTTGCGCTAGCGCTGCCAACGAAGCTTCAGCAGCAGCGGCGTCCGAGGATGCTTGCTGAGCTTCCTGATCTGAGATGACTCCTTTTTGATGAAGCCCTTCGGTGCGAGTTGCAACGTTTCGTTTATTTTTCGCATCGGCTTCGGCAGCAAAATAATTCTGGTCAGTCTCCGGAGATTCGAGTGTTGCTAGTAGTTGCCCTTCACGAACATCATCGCCTTTATCGACCGTGATCTTTTTCAGATACCCACTGATCTTGGCATACACCGTAACCGAAGCATACGCTTTCACCTCTCCGGGGATGATCATCTTCCGCTCACCTACCGACGGCATTACTTGAGCTACATGGATCGGCACTCCGGCTGCTGCTTCCTTCAACCGTTCATTTGCTTCATTCTTTGCAGTGTTCTCTTTTGAGGAGTGTAAATAGAAATAAGTACCGCCGGCGATCAGAATAATAATGATGCCGCCAATGATTACTTTAACTGGTGATCGTTTTTCTGCCATAAACTTTAATCGATTACTACATCGCTCGGAGCGTTCGGGTCATATTCGAAGCCGCGTTCTTCGGCGAGGAATTTCTCTTCGAGTTCGTGTTTAGTCGGTTTACCTTTTCGTAAATAGGAATAGACGACCGGTACGATAAAAAGCGTTGCGATTGTTGCAAAGATTAGTCCGCCAATAACAGCTCGTCCTAATGGAGCATTCTGCTCGCCGCCTTCACCAAGGCCAAGCGCCATCGGCAGCATACCAAGTATCATCGCTAATGCAGTCATTAAGACGGGGCGCATTCTCGTCTTCCCAGCCTCGAGCGCTCCTCGCAAGGCATCATATCCATGCTCAACTCGAACATCATTCGCAAAGCTCACAAGCAGTGTCGAATTCGATACTGCAATACCGACCGACATGATCGTACCCATGAGCGAAATAACATTGATCGTTGTCCCGGTTGCAGCAAGCATCCATAGGATGCCGCAGATCGATCCCGGCAATGCCATCATAACAATGAATGGATCGAGCCACGACTGGAAGAGTGTCGCCATCAATAGGTACACAAGGATAATGGCAATGATGATACCCAACCCCATGCTCTTGAATGACTCATTCATCACCTCATTCTGCCCGCGAATGGTGATCTTCATTCCCTTCGGCAATTCGCCAAGTTTGTCGATCACTTTCTGAATATCATCCACTGTTGAACCCAGATCTCTGCCTTCGACATTCGCTGTTACATCGAGTATTCGCTGCACCGTATAGTGATCGATCTCATTTGGTGTCCACTCGTTAGTTACAGTCACGAGGTTGCCAAGTGTCTGCGCCGGTGGCTTCGGCAGGTCGGTGGTCCCGCTTGCCGGCGCCGTTTGTAATAATGCCCCTGCTGTCGGAGGCGTGATCGGGCTCGATAGCAATTCATCGAGAGTTGCAATTCGCTGCATCGGTACCCTGACACTTACGCTATAATTAACATTATTCTTCGGATTAAGATAGAACGACGGCGCAAGCAAGGAACTCGATGAAAGTGAGATTAGCATACTGCTAGCAATATCCTTAACAGTTAATCCAAGCTGCGCTGCCCGCTGGCGATCAACATTTAAGCGAAGTGTCGGATAATCCAGGACCTGTTTGATATTCACATCGACTGCACCTGGAACTTGCTTGATTTGGTTTGAAATTTTTAGGGCATAATCATGAGCCTTTTGCAGATCGGGATATTCGATCTTAATATCGAGTGGTGCCGAAAGTCCAAAGTTTAAAACTTGCGTCGTAATATCAGGCGATTGGAAGTACATTGCACTACCCGGAAAATCATCGCCTAATTCCTTTCGGATCCGTTTCATGTATTCAACGGTTGGTCGGTGCTCACCCTTGAGTGAAATAAGTATTTCAGCATCACTGCCACTCACATTATCCGAAGGGATCATTGAAAGATTATAGAACGTCGGAACCCCTATCATATCGGTAATTGATGATAGTTCGGATTTCGGGATAACACTTCTGATCGAATCCTCGAGTGCCAATACCATTTGCTCGGTTTCTTCAAGGCGAGTGCCGACCGGTGCGCGGAAATGCAATTTCATTAATCCGGAATCCGTCGTCGGAAAGAAATCGGTGCCGACAACTGTCGTTAATAATACAGAGATCACAACAACTACACCGCTAATAATAAGTACGATCGCCCGATGGGCCAAGAACGATTCGAGGACTCTGACGTAGGCATTTTGGAATCGTAAGAACACTCGTTCTCTTGCAACATTGAATCTGCCTCCTAACCCCTTAGGTGGCGTTGTCAAGATAATATGTTCATCATGGATCGGCTCGCCATGCATTAACATTCTCGAAAGGGCAGGTACTAATGTTCTCGAGAGCACATACGAAGCCAGCATCGA
>DASTAO010000239.1:0-3631 GCA_035712525.1 Kapaibacterium sp. (SeqCode) | reverse complement strand
CTCGGTACAGAATCAATATTATGACGATCTTAAAGGGGCCGGGTACTCGGTCGGCCAATATTATTATTATTCGTCATTCGATAATGCAAATTCTGTATTTAATACGTATTCCTATACCGATCCGCCAACCGATTTCAGTTGGCTCAGATCGCTATCGCTTAGCAGAAAGATCGACGATCATTATGAAATTGGCATAGCGTATTCTCTCTTCGGCGAGCCGTCGTATCTATCGACGCTCGGTTCATCGTTCAGTTCAACGAGCGACAAGATCGTTGGGCAGCGATTTTCTGGCAGGGGCTATTATGCTACCGGTACGTATGGGATGTACCTCGATAATGCAGAAGATTTCGAAGCGACGTTCACTGCCGGCCTTGGACTTGCGAAAGTCGATTTCGATCTCGATGCTCAGGCGCAGTTAGATACGATCGGCGGGCCGGTGCAGGTTATTGACCGCATCAGTGTGCATAAAAATTATTTCAGCGCCATGGCCTCGGCTGGGATTTCGTATTATCTCTACGATGCAATCTCATTCGGGCTTTCGGCAAATTATTTTCTATCGGGCAGCGAAAAAGCAAAGGCGATGCCGTTCGTCGGGCTGAAGGAGCATGATCTGAATTTTAGTAATCTCGATATTGGGTTTACGATCGGGTTGCATTTTTAGGGAGCGTAATTCTTCTGCGTCATACAAACAAGCACGTCATTGCGAGGAGGGCTTTAGCCCTACGAAGCAATCCCCTAAGGTTTTCATTGCTGAATCATTTGCGAAAACCTTAGGGGATTCTTCTCTGCGCTTCGCTTCGTTCAGAATGACGATTGCGGAGAGCAAATTAATATCAAATCAAATTTGCTATCTTCGGCGGGATGAGGGCGGTTAGGACTCCGCGCATTCTTATTGGGTCTATGCGATGTAACTCAAAAGCAGCTAAGGCTGCTTTTTTCATTTCTATCATGCTGGAGGTCGAGCCGAGCAAGGCAGTGGCGAAGGTTGATAAATGCGGCTCATGGCCTACAAGCATTAGGGGTGAGTGCTCTCTGATGTGTTCGGCAACGAGTGACATTGTTACCGATAGATCAGCTGAGGGCACAAGCGTCTCGCTGATAAGTGTCGATGCCAGAGCACCGAATTCTTTATGAGCAATGTCCGCCGTTTGCTTTGCCCTGACGAGCGGACTCGAGATGATCAGCTGCGGTGTTTCGAGCCGCATTTTTTTTGCGGCTCGCATCACCAAAGTTGTTTTCTCCATTCCCTCTTCGGTAAGCTCGCGCTCTTCATCAGTGGCCCTGGAGCCATGATCTTCGGCGATACCGTGACGGAGGAGATAAAGCAGCATTACTGAACCATCTTAATGGTTGAAGGAGAGCCGGCTTTCGGCGAAACTCCAGAGCCTTTGATCGACCAATATCTCAGGTCGAAGCACGGGCGCTGATGGTAGAATTCTACGTTGTCAAAGCGCTTCTGATAGCCCATGTAGTTCGGGCCGGCGAAGAGGAATGTTACCGGATTTTCTTCCTGGAATATCTCCTGTAATCTCTTTGCCATTGCGTAGCGCTTTGTTTTATCAAACTCGGTACGAGTATCGGCCATGATCTGATCGGCTTCATCATTACGGAATGAAACCCAGTTCGAGCCTTTGTTCTTCGATTGGCTTGAATGCCACAACTGATAAATGTCATCCTCGGATGCATTACCAGCCCATGCGCCATAAGCCGCATCGTAATTATGATTACGGGTATTCTCAAGGAATACCGACCATTCAAAGGTCGTAACATTTGCATCAATGCCAGCCTTGCGTAATTCTTCTGCAATTACCAGTAGAACTTGCTTTCTAACTTCATTGCCGGCATTTACTTGGAATACGAATTTGAATGGTGTCTTCTTGCCGTTAATAACTTTATCGAGGATACCATCGCCATCGGTATCTTCCCAGCCTGCTTCTTTGAGCAGCTTCTTTGCTTCATCAGGATTATACCCTACCTGATGAATAGTCGAATCATAATTCGGTTGAGTCCACATGATCGGGCCATCATTCGGTTTGGTAATATCCTTCATGATCGAATGAATGATCTTCGGACGATCAACCAGCATGGTTAATGCACGGCGCACTTTTTTATCGCTAAAGAGTGGATTCAAATTATTCCAGCCGATGAAGGTATAGGCATTATAAAACAAGATCGCCTTCGAAAGGAACGGCTGTTTGGTCGTATCCATCTGATTGACATATTGATCCGGCTTTAAGACATCGATCAAATCAAGTTCTTTACCTTTCAATGCTACCAATGCAGCGTTCTGGTCATTGATGGTTTTGTACATTAATTCATCTGGATAGGATTCATGCCATACCATATCCTTAGCCCAATAATTCGGATCCTTCTTGAGTGTAATGTGGCTGAAGGTCACCCATTCTTTATAAACATACGGTCCTGAACCGATCTGATATTTCGGATCACGGCCGATCTCAGGAGTTTCAAACCAGGTTGCGAATTCGGCAACAGCCGGATTCTTGGTGGTAGGATTATGTAAGTCAGCCCAGGAACACTTATCGGTCAGATTTTTCGGATCGAGAATATGCTTTGGTAAAATTAAGACATAGCCTCCGCCGAGAACCTGATCGGCAGCGTAGTATGGTTTGGAAAGATGGAATTCAACTTTGCTCTTATCACCACCCGGGTTATAAACGCTATCGATGGTGAGCAGATAATTTCTCAACTGCTGGGAGTTGATCACTTTCGGATTCATTGCTGCCTTAAAGCAAAAGATAACATCTTCGCTGGTAAGCGGCTTACCATCCGACCAATGAGCAGCCGGATTCATCGTGTAGGTGTAGGTAAGATGATCGGCAGAAATTTCCGGCAAGCTTGCCAGGCCCGGCATGAGTTCAAGTGTGCGAGGATTTTGGAAATTCAAGGCTTCCCAAATCTCCTGCTGAACGTATGCTGCATTAGCGTCAGTAGAAGTATATGGATTCAACCGCTGAATATCCGATAGCTGCCACCAGACGACATTATTCTTTTTCGAAAGTCCGTAATCGCCGGCAGAGCCACCTTCTTTTTTGCCGCAGCCATACATCGATATGGCTCCCAATAATATGATGCTTAAGATTTTTTTCATGATTGTTACTTAGATGAAATTACATAGGTGCAAGTGTCGAAGGAGCGCCAACTCTCGGTTTTACACCAGAGCCACGGACAACCCAGAATGGAACATTAAAGCCAGGACGCTGGCGATAAAATTCAACATTATCAAAGCGATCGACACGCGCAATTCGAAGGGGGGCCGAATAAAGCGGGGTGATCGGCATTTCATCATAGACGATCTGCTGGAAGCGTTTCATCAATGAGTCTCGCTTATTAATATCAAACTCGATACGATTTTGCTCTAAGATCGCATCGGCTTCCGCATTAACGAATGAGTATACGTTCTGGCCTTTGTTCTTTGCCTGGGAAGAATGCCACAGTGCATACGGATCGTCTTCAGTAGCGTTTCCAAGCATGTTGGCGATGGCACAATCGTAATTATGGGTGAGGTTATTATTAATCCAAACACTCCATTCAGTCGAGGAGACATCAACCGTAATTCCAACTTTGCGCATTGCTTCGGAAATGACAAGCGCCGATTGCTTTACAATGTCAC
>DASTAO010000238.1:0-4762 GCA_035712525.1 Kapaibacterium sp. (SeqCode) | reverse complement strand
CGTTCATATATCCAACCTGAGTAGAAAGCACGCCCGGTATTTGCCGAAATGCCGCTTCCACACCCCAAAAACATCCTGCGCCAAATGTTGCTTTTTCTGTAGTCATATAAATATAACAAAACCGAGTTCAGGTGTCATTCCAAGCCTATACACCGGCGCTACGGGCCGGGTCATCAACTATTTCGGAATTAGGTTTACTAATCCCTCCGTTGAGGTAGTGAATGCGGACTTGGTGTATCGTTTTCTTACTTGTTGCTGCCATTGCCAGTGGGCAAACTCTGCACCCGTATCACATCTCCAAACTCGAGCTCGTCGGCTCATCACTATGGCAGGCATCTGAGATCCGCTCGCAATTCGCAACACAAGATACCCTAAGAGAAGCCATCCTCGAATCGGACATCTCTCACTTACTCGAACGATACGCCGCCGCCGGATATCCATTCGCCAGAATAACGATCGAACGGTTGCAACCCACAGATAGTGTAGACATCGAGATCAGGCTGTATATCACTGAAGGCAAGCTCGCTCATCTAAGCGGCTGCACTGTTCGTGGATTAAAAGAAACCGATACCTCTGTCGTCAGCCGAGAATTTTTCCTCTCCTCGAACCCAGTCGCAACTCGCGAAGTGCTAACTAATGGTGTCTCACATTTACGTGAGACCGGCTTGTTGGCCTCAGTCTCCGATGCGGCACTATATCCTATTACCGATTCAACCGTCGGCGTCGAGCTGTTTGTCGAAGAATCGCGAAGCACTTCGATCGATGGCATTCTCGGATATAACCCATCGCCGATCCCAACCGAGAAAGCCTACATCACCGGTATTCTCGACCTTGGCTTTACGAATATCGGCGGCTCGGCACGCCAGGCAGCGTTTCATTACGAACGCTTGCGGCCCGTAAGCTCCGATCTCCACTTCCAATATAAAGAGCCATGGTTGTTTTCAATGCCGGTCGATGGCACCATCGCCTTGCAGCGATACAACGAAGATAGTTTATATACCTCAACGCATCTCGAAGCAGGATTTACATTGCACTCATTGATTCCCGTTTCGCTCGGGCTAAGCGGTGCCTACGATGTCGTGTCACCTTCACCAGCAAGCGGCATTCTTCATTCGAATATTCTTTCCGGCACTCTAACGATGTCAATCGATGAGCGTAACGACCGCATTGCTCCGAGCAAGGGATATCGCATTGCTCTCGGTGCATCCTACGGTTCGAAGAACACAACCGATTCCCTCGGTTTCTCAAGTATTGCTTCGATACGAACATTAACAGCCGAAGCGGAAGGAGAACTCGGCCTTGGCATTTCTCAGTTAATAGGCATACTCGGAATTTCAGCGCAGCAAGTTACTTCGGCGACGCTTGAGTTGCCCGATCTGTTTCGCATCGGTGGGATAAATTCGTTACGCGGTTATCGCGACGCCAGTTATCTCGTCTCGCAATATGCGATCGCAAAACTTGAAGTGAGATATATGCTAACAAGCCATTCCTTTATCGGACTTTTTACCGACATCGGATATCTGAATCGCCCCGAAACAGATCTGTTCGCACCGGCAACAGCATATCCCGTAGGCTACGGACTAAGCATGCTCTTCGATACGCAGATCGGCTATGTCAAAGTAGCAGTAGCCATAGCAAAAGGCGAATCACTCGATCAATCGCTGCTGCACTTTGGTTTAAAGACAGCTCTTTAAGGTAGCCGCAGGCTAACGCCTGCGGCTACAATACTTAAGAACTAAGAACTGAAAACTCGGAACTGAGAAAATGATTTCCTGGAAGCACGAGCGCTTCTATTTGAAACAGGGCATTCGCCTGATCGCCGGTGTTGATGAAGCCGGGCGCGGCCCGCTGGCTGGTCCGGTCGTTGCTTCGGCTGTGATCTTGCCACTCGGTTTTCCCTTGCCAAGAAATTGTTTTGGAGTTGACGACTCAAAAAAACTCAGCGCCGAAGAACGCGAAGACCTCTTCGCATCGATCACCGAAACAGCGGTATGCATCGGCACCGGCATTCGCACTCACGAAGAGATTGATAAAGTTAATATCCTTCGCGCCACGATGGAAGCAATGACCGATGCCATCGTGCAAATACAGCAAACCCTAACGCCGGAATTCCTACTGATTGACGGAAATTATTTCAAGACCTCATTACGCTATCCGTTCAAAACCATCATCGATGGCGATGCGTATTCACCGAGCATTGCTGCAGCATCGATCATTGCAAAAGTAACCCGTGATAGGATAATGCAAGAACTGCATTGGCAATATCCCGAATATAATTTTTTTAATAATAAAGGCTATGCCACAAAAGAGCACCGTGATGCCATCAAGCAATTTGGCCAGTCACCGGTGCATCGTAAGAGCTTTAAACTCAAGCATGAGCAGACCGAAGAATTGTTCGAAGTAGTATCGTAACGAAATCATAATTGCCTTTCTAATAAAGTGGGAATCTCCAAGATCTAACCCTAAGAGATTCCCACACAAGAATAGTCTTCCTAACTACTAACTACTAACTACTAACTACTATCTGCTAACTACTCACTTTCGATGATGCCGCATCCATTTATGCTTCATCTTCGACATCCGCTCTTTATGTAGCTGCTCGGCTTTCACGCGTTGTTCGGGCGTCAGAACATCAAGCATTTTTTGTTTGCCGGCAAGCATGTCCTGCTTCATCTGGAGCCGTGCGTATGGCTTCTGATCGGCTGGTGCATTCTGCATCTTCTGCCGGTCAGCTGCAAGAGTCTGATGCTCGGTTTTCAAAACATCGGATATTTTCGCAGCCTGATCGTCCGTGATCGCCAGGCGTTGCTTCATTATTTCGATTCGTTTCTGAACGCGCTGTTCGCGGTCGATCTTCGGGGTTTCAGCATTTTGAGCAAAGATCGGAGCTGTTGTAAGTAAACCAAGAAGCGATATGGTCGTCGCTTGTTTGAGTCTGTTGATCATTGTATTATTCCTTTCAAAAACCTTTCATGTAACTATAGACGCAGCAATAGAAAAATTGTTTAATAACTGTTTGCTGAATAAATATTCACTGTAGCGCCGGCGTCCGGCTCGTGCGAATAAATTTTCCCAATACGTCATTGCGAGAAGGGCTTTAGCCCGACGAAGCAATCCCCAAATGTCTTCGAGACTATCCCTGTGACACCCCACCATTAGCGCTGTAAGGTGCGACCTGTTTGTAGAAACCACGACACATAAAACATAAGCTCCGTAGGAGCGGCCTGTTACCAACCATCCATACAGGTCGCTCCTACGGAGCTTAGAAACTTTCTAATGAATCGATTACTACAAACAGGTCGCACCTACGGTGCTAAAAAATGCCCTAACCGAGCGCAATCTAAAGCCCTCCTCAGAATGAATAAACCCCGCTCCTAACTCCTAACTCACAACCTCTAACTCCAACGCCCCGTCACTAATCTCCCCACACAATCGTTATATATCTGTTCGAATCAACATATTGCCTTAAAGACGAAGAACGCCATACCCTAAATCAGTGGGTAAAAATGGAGAATAATGGCGTTAAATCTTTATTTTATTGGTACTTACAGGAACAGTCTACCAATATCGGCGGTTGGTTGTGGTTGAACGTTAAATCCATTAGGATAAATGTATCGCCTTCTCATATTTCTCTTCGTTTCGGCAGCACTTCTGCCCGTTCTTGCGTTTGGCCAGACAGAATTCCGCTCCACAGCAAGTGGTGTCTGGAATGATAATCAGAATTGGCAGCAGACCCAAAGCGGCATCTGGCAGATGGCACCGCATGGCGTTTTCCCAGGTGAAGCTCATAACCGCGTTGTCAGTGTGACGATCGACGATAGCAGCACGATCGTTATTCCCGAAGGTAAAGAAGTACACATCAAGTCGCTCAATATTCTCAAAGGCCGCTTGATCGTTAATGGTATTCTTGTTGTCGGCGATGATGAGAACGATGGGCAGGATCCGAATACAGCTGCTCTCGATGTTTCTACAACTCCATCGACACCGGGATTGCAGTTGCTCCAGAATTCTCCGAATCCGGTGATGATGATGCAGACGAATACAACAACCTTTACTTTTTATCTCGATGCTGTCTATCCGCTGGTTCGCTTAACAGTGTACGATGAAATGGGCAGAGAAGTGATGCACCTCTTCGATCAATCGAATCCCGCAGCAGGTTGGACAAATCTAAAAGTCCTGACCGAAGATATGCAAAGCGGCTCTTATCAGGTAGTCCTCCAGGCAGGCAACACAATGCTTCACCGCACAATGACGGTGATCAGATAATAAAAAAATTTGAGAAATAAAAAGGCGAGAAGCAATTCTTGCCTTTTTTATTTTCCACCAGCGCTATGGCGTATTATCACTCTTCGCCCGCTGCTTATACTCCGTTGGTCGCAACCCCGTCACTTTCTTAAACTGATTCGATAGATGAGCGACATTACTATAATGCAGCCGATACGCGATCTCACTGATCGATACATCCGGCATGCTCAGCATCTCCTTCGCCCGCTCGATCTTGCAATTGATGATGAATTGCTCGAGCGTCGATCCTGTCTCCTGAGAAAAAATTCTAGCTAGGTGAGTATAGCTATAATGTAACTGATCGCTGAGGTAGCTCGGAAAATTAACCGTTAACTTTTTTTCGGTTTGGCTCAGAGCACTAATGATTGCGATCTTTATCTTCTCGACAAGAATGCTTTTCCGATCATTAATAACTTCCTGCCCAAAATTACCTAACGCCGTTGAAAGCTTATCTTCGAGTTCTTTTGATAGCGGATCT
>DASTAO010000237.1:0-5933 GCA_035712525.1 Kapaibacterium sp. (SeqCode) | reverse complement strand
GTCCCAGCCAAAAGAGTCACAGATGGTGATTGTAAATATAAACCACTGTTAGCGTTACTTTCAGAAGCTCCGTAATTAGGATCAGTCCAAACTGTTAGTTTTCTGCCCCCTACAAGCCGAGCGCCAGGTGTTCCCCCATGTCCAGAGCCATCCTTTATATATGTATCATTTGTCACTAAAGTATTTTCTTCAATTGGTTCATCAAAATATCGAAGCAGGCGAGCATAATTATGGATTCCTGTACTACTAACTCTCCAATGAACATGGATTCCCATTTGGTTTATTGCTGCTACATAGCCAGCATCAGGATCACTACTAGATATCCCACCTCCAACCCCTCTGTTAATCAGAAGGCGGGTTTCAGGTGATCCGGAATTCCCAAAATTATTATCACAACCTCTTATTATTATCAGAGGTTTAATGACTACACTACTAGGCTTTGTTATGCTAAGTTGATATAAACAGTGAAATTGATTATAGGTAGCTGATGGGTCCGCGTCATAAGGATTTGCAAAAGCAACAATATGGGCATCAACAACCGAGGCGTTTGTAGAAGAACCAGAAATTGGAGATGGGTATGGCCTTGGGGCACTGGGATTATTCGTAAAAATACCGTCGACATACTGTGCTATATCAGGAACAGGAAAATCCCATGTTATCGGTTTATATAGAATCAGGTCTTTATCATTCGTAATGACATAAACACAATGCATTGGAGTACTTGAGCCGGCAACACTACTTACAAGTACCCTTGCATGTAAAGCCGTCGTATAAGTATGATCAGAAGTTCCCGAACTAAAGGGGTCATGAAATGACTTCGTTAAGGAGACTTGATGGGTTCCATTTACAGCAGTTCCAACAAATTCTTGAAGGACTACTTTACCAGAAGTTAGATCGAGATAAGCAACATCAAAAGTAGGACTTCCAGGACTGTTTCTTACATCGCAGGCAACTGTTGGTCTTCTTCCACTTCCCGAAGGCAGCGAAACTACAATTGGAAATCCGGTAACAGGGTTACCACTACTGAGATCGATCGCGGTAGCCCATATCTCTTGTGTAACCCCCGCCGGCAAATTTGCAACCGATGTCCAAACTATATACAAATATTTTGCATCACATGCCACATCAAATACGTCTCTTAAATCACCTTCGGTGTTATTGACTGTATGGTCGCCAGTAGTAGATATTGTACCTGTGATTAATCCTAGGGTCGGAACGGTGGGATATAAATAAATTGACTTCTTTATGATTTGCCTATTTAACACTGGATTCGGAAAACCATTGAGTGAAATATTAATTTGCTGGCGGGCAGCATCGGGGCCTCGATCATCATTAAAACCTTGAACGACAAAACTTGTTCGCGTTCCAGAAGGCCAAACATACCTAACGCTTCCTACTAAGTTTGCTACTGCTTTAGGCTTATAAGGCGATGGGAATGCCCCTTGGAATTGACCCCCAGAGACAATACCAGGTGGCTGACATCCCGGGTGGTTGACATCATCTAAAGGATCATAATCCAAAGATGGTTGCCCAATCATATTACCTAATAAGAACCATCCACTAGCTTGATTCCAGGTTTGTGTAGCAACTAATGGAGTTTGATCAGGACTGAATTTCCAGCTCCCAGTTGTAGAAACATCTGAATAAGTACCTGTATTTGAAGACATAGTCCATTGCCCATATCCATTTGCTGCAAGGCATCCCATGGTTAAATTAATCATTGGTGAACTGCCAAAGCGTGCATCGTCCATTGCGGAAAAAATGTTCATCTGGTTATATTCAGTGATGTTATCAATCTCAACATCTTGAGCGAAAAGCTTATCCGAAACAAGAAAAAAAGCGGCGAACAAAATGACATCCAAGCAATACGAAATTACTTTAGCAAAACACACAGTCATATCGAAATTTCTGGAGTTGCAAGGAACAGATGATTTTTTCATGATCGTTGATGAATAAATGATTAACACCTAAGGCGTCTCTGTGGGAGTCTTCTTGCTTCAGGTCGCAATACAAACCAAGTCAGTTAAGGTATCAAATAGTATCAAAAGCAATTCGGCTTACGCAGGGCGCATTTCACATTGCAGTACAAACATACAACATTATTTCTGAAAATGCAAATTAATTCTTAAAACTTTAAAATTTAACATTACGGGCACCTATTCCCTCTTGCATTTTTAAAATAAATTGCGTATATTGGCACGTGCGTTTACAAGCACCTGTTATATATTCACACTATAACAATAATAAATTATGGCACAAACTGCGATCGAATCAAGCCGGACAGCAACACTGCCGGAACGTAACCAATTGCCACCGCGGCAGTTACAAGTTTTAACATTCATTGAAGAATTCATCGATGTATCGGGTTACCCTCCATCGATGCTCGAAATAGCCGATGCGCTCGATGTCGCCTCAACGTTTGGCGTCCGTAAGCATATCGATGCTCTGGTTAAAAAAGGCTTCCTTAAGCGTGGCGGAGCCGGGTTATCCCGCGCCATCATGCCTGCACGGTCTTATGGCGGCAGAATTCCAATTGTCGGCCGCGTCACGGCCGGCTCTCCGATATTAGCGGTAGAGAACATCGAGGGTTACCTTGCCCATAAGCCGGCAACCCAATCCCAAAAGATGTTTGCCTTAAAGGTGCAGGGGGAAAGTATGAAAGATAAAGGTATTCTTGATGGCGACTATGTCATTTGCCGACAGACAACTACAGCAGATAATGGCGAGATCATTGTTGCCTTACTGGATGATTCGGCAACCGTCAAGACCTTCCGTAAAAAAGGTAATACTTATTTTCTCGAGCCGGCAAACGAGAAATTTAAAAATATTCCCATCACCGAAGAAAGTGGATTTGCTGTCCTTGGCAAGGTAACAAGTGTGTTTCGAGCTATCGACGAGAGAAAGCCCGGACTCATTCAACTACGGTATAATTAATAGATCGTGCTCCGCGATCAGTAGCTCGTAATTCGTCTGCGAATTACAAATGGCGGAGCTTTATCCAATTTCAAAAAAAAGTACAACCATGATAACGACAACATTCGAAGCGCCCCAGGTTCGCCAAGCATTCATCAGCTCATCAAACACTGGCAATGAATCTTCATTTCGAGAAGATGGATTCGGCGCGACTACATACGGAGCGATCGGCTACCGCCGACTCGATGCCTCAACGGTAAACGAACCGGAAACCCTGAACTCCATTCTTGAAGTACGATTAAATATCCTCTGTGATAAACTTCGGGCAAAGTACTAAAAAAAATGCGACGCTTTTTTAAGCGTCGCATTTCAAATACACTAAGTGCTAATTACTAATTACTTTGCAAGAATGATCCTGCCGGTCTCGAGCTTTGCTCCGACACGCAGTTCATAGAGGTAGGTGCCGTTCGAGAAGGCACTGCCATCCCAGTGAACATCATAGCTGTTCGGTGCAAGATTGCCAAGAGCATCGAAGCTGACAAGTTCACCGGCAACGTTAAATACTTTCAGCGATACTTCTTCCGGAGCTGCGAGCGAGAAACCAATATGGGTCAAACCCGAAGTTGGATTCGGATAGGTTGTTACCGTAGAAGGCGTCACTTGTGAAAGCAATACCGATGAGGTGCCACCTGTCGTGAAGCTGCGGATAGCGCTCGGATTGCTCCAGCCATTTTCATTCTCTGCTCTGACACTCCAGTAGTATGTGGTTGCAGGTGCAAGATCGGCGGACATGATCACGATTGTTGAATCGTACACTGTATCAACAGCAACCTTTGTCTTGAGATCAGCAGTAGTAGCCAATGTAAATTCATAATCGAATGGGAATGGAATTGCAGCATTCCACAAGAACGTAACATCGGTCGTACCGGTATTTGCTTTGTCTGCCGGAGCAACGAGTGTTATTGGCGTTGGCGGCAGTGCAACACTGAAGGTTTGTGTTGCCGAATACAGCCCCCAACCTTTTGCATTGCGGGCTCTGACGCGCCAGTAATAGGTTTGTCCGCTAACAAATGGCCCAAACTTTCTTGAGGTACCCGTTAACAATGAGTCATTTAATACGAGTGTACTCATCGTTTCATCCTTGGCGATCTGGATGTGGTACTTAGTTGCACCCGTTACGGCTTGCCATGAGAATGAGGCGCTATCAGCATGAACAACGGAATCGATAACAGGAGCAACGAGATTCGGCTGAGATGGGAATCCGCTATAATCTTTTGTAAAATCTACTTTAATGTTATCACTGCCATAGGTAACCTGGTGCGAAATCGTACCGCCAAGGGCTGGGCTATTAACGGTAAGAGTGTACGGTCCTGGTGTGCTCACTGGGATCGCATATCCACCTGAAGTTGACGAGACGGCAGTAAAACCACCGGTCGAAACACTAATGGTCACACCGGCAAGGCCTTCGCCGATGTCATAAAATCCATTATGATTTTGGTCGTCATACACAACGCCAAGAATAAAATTCTGACCGGCATCACCAAAATCTTCTGTTGTCACCAGCGGCCCGACATGGGCGCCGCTACCATGAATAATTGAAATGCCAATTTCTGTATAGAAAGCACCACCGGTCTGAAAATTCATGATGTTCTCGCGGTGGCCAAGACCCGGATTTCCAAAATCGATCTGAAAGCTTGCATGGATATCCCACGGGGCTTTGCCATAAGCATAAATATTTTCACCCATGTAGGTACCTGAATATCCCGCCTGATGCATTCTATCAAACGGTGAAGTGCCATCAGTGCCGGTATGATCCTGGTAATCATGATCGAGCATATCCTGAGAATGCACTTTGGCAGCAGCAGATAATTTTGAATTAAAGGCAAGCGGTGGCTGAGCCGGGTACGTTGCAAAATCTGATTTTACCTGAGCACGAGTCGGTGATCCGAAATAATCGTACGAGCCGGAAACGGTGGGATCAGTAGTTGTCGAAAGTCTATCGCCTTCGGCAGCGGGATTTGCGCGGCCACGATTAATGAGTTCAAGCAGATACTGCTCTTCGGCTGTAGGATCGCCGTGACTATAAGCAGCCTGTGCTGCCTGAGGTTGTGCCTTTGGCAGTACTGCCGGAGGTGCTGCGTGAATAACTTTACCGGTAGCAACAACAGCCGGCGGAGCAACGTGGATTGTCCTGGACGGCTGAGCAACACAAATAGAACTCGTAGTATATACTGAGCCACAGCAAACTAATAGTGCGGCAAAAAGTTTAATAGAATAATTCGATCTCATATTGTCAGATCAGTTAGTGATTTATAAAGCGTATTGCAAACGGTGGTAAAAGATAAAATGTTCTAAAACCGCTTGACACAAAACGAGGGACATTCTATTAACACACTGAAAATGATAAAGTTACAATAGATACCTACTCTTCCAAAAACTCATGCTTAAAATAAAAAAGCATCCCAAAGTGGGATGCTTTTCGAACTGGTCAACAGTCATTCTTATTATCGACGTCCATATCCACCACCACCGCCGCGGCGATCTCCGCCGCCGCCTCTGCGGTCACGATCGCCGCCACGGAAACCACCGCCTCCACGACGATCGCCACCTCTATCACCGCCTTCGCGGCGTGGGCGTTCGACGTATCCTTCCGGTGGCTCCATTAATGCTTTGCGGGATAAGGAGAATTTGCCATCAGGTTTTACGGCAATAAGCTTTACATCGAATTCATCACCGACCTGGATAAGATCGCCGACATTCTCGACGCGATTATAATCAATCTCGCTGATGTGCATCAAGCCTTCTTTCTTCGGCAAGAACTCCATAATAGCACCAAGGCCTTCGCGAACCTGGGTTACTTTTGCTTTATAGACGGTTCCTTCTTCCGGCTCACGAAGCAATCCATCGATCATGGCTTTTGCCTTCGCAGCAGATTCTCCGGTGACAGCCGAAATTGTCAGCGTACCATCGTCCTCGATCGTAATATCTTCGACCCCTGAAGTGGACTGGATCTCGCGGAT
>DASTAO010000236.1:0-3462 GCA_035712525.1 Kapaibacterium sp. (SeqCode) | reverse complement strand
GATCTTCGCCAACTCCTTATGCGAGATCGTCAGCGCAACCTCATGATCGATGACACCAAGCTCGAGCAGGCGTTCGATGGCTTTCTCTTTTGTAGCGGCTTCGATCTCAGGGGTAGACTCGGTATCGAATAAATATTTTATCCAACGGCTGCCTTTTTGCAGATGGGTGCGCTCATCGGCATTAACATAATCGAAGACCATTCCTGAAATATCTTTTTTCTTGTAACCCGCTTTCGCTTGCTTGGCTACTTCCTGCACGATGTTCGCTTCGCCGAAGAGATTGATCTCGGCCAGCGCATACTTCGCCTCCATCTTTGTACGGACTTTTATGCCCATCAACCGGCTCGCCAGATCGAACGGATCGAAGCCTTTCTTCACGAGCGCTTTATGTCCAAGCTCGGTATGCCGTGTTTCGTCATAGATGATGCGAGCCAGATCGTAATCAAAGGCAAATGGAACATCGCGAATTTCATACAGCACATTACAGAATGTCTCGATCGCATCGAGTTCATCACGCTGCGAGCGGATCAGATCGAGCTGCGTTTCTTCGTAATCGCTATCATATTCGATCTGGCCTTCGTCGGCTTTACGATAATCGTAGGTATGCTCGAAGGTAGTAAAGCGCGGATCGCGAGTCGCAACGAAGGAGCGTTCGAACGGCCCTTTGCCGGAGCTACGTAGTGTTTGCGGAGCAGGCGAGCGTTCGATCAACCCGGTGATACCGCCGATTGAGCCAAGCATCTGCTCGATGTGCATTTGTGAGAACACAAGATTCGAACCGTCATAACCGCCATTAATATAGGCCTCCAGTGCAGCCGTACCCCAAAGATAGATCTCGGAATAATCGCCCAGGATCTGTCGTAAGATTCGCACCGTCGGAGCATCGGCAACCTGATCGGTCGCCATCAAATGCTCCTGATAGGTAGTAATGAGATGTGGGACCAGCGTCCCATACACTCCGGCAAGAAAATGCGCCGGCGATTCGGCATACATTACTTCACTAAAAAACTGCTCGATCTCTTCGTTACGATAATTATCGACGGATTCCGGACTAATGCGAAGCTCCGTCAACCGGCGATAGAACGACATCGCCGCTTCGCTATGATAATACAAATGCCGTCCGAATTCGACCTTGACCTCGAATTCCGGCGTCCCCATAAGCCAAGCTGAATGCGCACGAACAAGCAACCGCTCGAAATAAAAATATCGCAGGAGTAATTTAGCGTTCTGTTCGACGGTATAAGCGCCGCCGATCTCACGCGGATCTTTCGGAAAATCATATTTAGCCAGCGGCATGCTCGACCCCAGCAAATCCCGCGACCCGGACCACATCGTATCGTTAACCTCGTCGTAATTCATATCTAATCCTTCGTGGACTCAAACTTTGCCGGGGTGAGTAGAATTCCGTATTTTAGCTCAGTTGTATTTCCTCGGCCTACATATCATCGATTGGCTCATTCTCGTCGCCTATCTTGCGCTCCTGATCGCCATTGGCCGCTGGACGCGCAAGAAAGTAAAATCTACCTCCGATTTTTTCCAGGGCGGCCGCAGCTTCGGTAAGATCCTCACCGGCTTTTTGAATTTCGGCAATATGGTGAGCGCCGATCAAGCCGCTGGCGTAACTCGTGAAATTTATCGCCAAGGTCTCTCCGGCGTCTGGTTTCAGAATCTCGTGCTCTTCATCACTCCGTTCTATTGGTTTAGTGCAGTGCTTCAGCGACGCGCACGCTATGTCGGCCCTGGTGATATTTACGAGCACCGCTTCGAATCGAAATTTCTTTCCGGATTATTCGCAGTTTATTTATTGCTCTCGGCGATCTACGGTTCCTCGATAGGTTATCTCATCACCGGTAAGACAATGCAAGCGGTAATGATAAAACCGGCAAGCGAATACAGCGTCGAAGAGCAGCACAAGGTCTCGATGTATTCTGAAATGAAATCACTCGAAGCCGAGCAAAGCACTACAAAACTCGATGCGACAAAAATAGAGCGCTTAACCTACCTACACGAGCTTTCAAAACGCGGCGACATCGTTTCAAGTATTTCCTATCTCAATATCACTGCCTTCTATCTTATCTATGGCTGCATCACAGCAGCATACATCATCATGGGTGGCCTCTTCGCCGCTGCATTTACGGATGTGCTGCAAGGATTAATGATCTTTTTTCTTTCGACAGCGCTGATACCAGTCGGCCTCCACGTGCTCGGTGGCTTTAGTGGACTTCATGCGAAGATCGCACCGGCAATGTTCGATCTCTTCGGCAGTGGGGCAGGTAGTAACTATACGTGTACTTCGTACTGACGATGGTCATCGTAAATCTCATCGGTCTTGCTCCGAGAAATTTTACGGTCGGCGGTTCGGCAAAAGACGATGCATCGGCGCGTATCGGTATGGTCGGCGGCGCCTTTGCAAAACGATTGCTTATTATTGGTTGGGCACTCACCGGGATGATCGCGCTCGCCTTATATGGTGGCAAACTGTCCGATGCAACCTACATCTGGGGCACAATGACAAGCGACCTGCTCGGTGTCGGATTTATCGGACTAATGATCGCCAGTGTCCTCGCCGCAAACATGGCATCGAAAGCCGGATCGAGCCTTGAGTGGTCGGCAGCATTTACGAAAAATATTTTACTGCCGCTTCGGCCTGAGACTTCGGAGAAAACCCAGCTCTTCATCGGCCGCATCGTCATCTTTTGTGTGCTCATCGGCGGTATCGGTTTTGCTTATATCACCGACGATATCTTCGTCGTCTTCAAGTATGTACTTTCGATCGGCACCGTGATCGGCCCGTCACTCTGGCTCGTCTATTTTTGGCGCAGGCTGAATACGAAAGCCGTGATCGTGCAGATGTGCCTCTCGCTGATAGTAACCGTCGTGATGCCCAATGTGCTGCCGCTCTTCAATGGCATAAAAACGAGTGAAGCATTTCTTCTCGAAACAAAACCAAAAACGGAAACCATCACAACCGCTGCAACGGAAGCCGATGTAAAGCAAGGCCTTCGTTCGGCGATCGGCGATAAACTCGAAAAAGAGATCGCCATCCCCGCGCAGCCGATCTTCTTCGAAAAGATCGAGCGAATCGATCCGGCAAATCCAAACTCGGCTCGCATCGGTGCCGGTACCTTCAAAGCAGAACTCTGGCTGCTCTCGCTCATCAGATTTAATTTTACAGACTATACAAAAGCCGGTCTCGATACAGCCTCGTTTGCGTTTGATGTTATTTTTCCATTCATTATATTATTCCTCGTCAGTTTACTTACGAAACCCAATAGCAAAAAAGTACTACACGAATTTTATGCCCGCGTGCACACACCCGCCGTTGCCGATGGAGTTATCGACGCATCCGAAGTACAACGTCGAATTGAAAACCCAGATCTTATCGAAGCGGATAAACTATTCCCAGATTCAAATTGGGAGTTCTGGAAGCCGACGAGATCCGATTTAGTTGGATTTGCCTTA
>DASTAO010000235.1:0-3363 GCA_035712525.1 Kapaibacterium sp. (SeqCode) | reverse complement strand
TTCGCTCGGAGGATAGGAGTGTCTGATCGATCACCTGATCGACTCGCCAAAACTTGAAGGAGTATTTACCGAGTGGCTCACCGATGGTCGGTATTGCATCGTGCTTCCACCTTAACATTGCAAAATGAGTGGCCGGATCTTCGATAACGACAAATTCTTTCGGAGCGCTTGGAGCATAGGGACGCACGATCCCGATATATAGATCCTGATCGTAGCCAACGCGAGTATCCGACCAGACGGGATACCAATGCTTATTCTCAGCATCAAGTCCAAGATAATCGCCGATAAAGGTACTATCGAGCGAGCTATTGGCACGAGGATCAAAGGATGCACTGCTTATGCGAAGTGGGGTGAAGGTTGATGCACCATCGTGAGAGAATGAAAGATAGGCATCCGTGAGAATATTATTCGTCTGATCGTTGCGGCTATCGTAATAAAGAACTCCGATGTCGCCATTTGTATTGTCGACGGCGATCCATGGTAGGAATTTATCGGTAGCTGCAGGATTCGGATCGTTCTCGATCGTCTTGGGGGTGCTCCAGGTCTGAGCTTTATCGTCGCTTGAAGAAAGATAAATATGATGGCGGTTATCGTTGCCTTTTCCTGCCCATGTGACATATATCCTGCCGGAATGCAGTGGCGAACGATCAACTGCAATGCTCGGAAAACTGCTGGCACGAACGTGGCCTTTGAGGACGGGATGAGCATAAGCACCGGACGAATCGATGCTGCCAAGATTTTTATAGGGTGAGATTATTTTATTTGCTGATGGAGAAAATGTAGTGCCTCCATCGAGTGACTTCGTGCAGTGAATATTTAAATGATTTGTATCGAGATCGAGGAAAGAAACATATAGCTCGCCGTTTGGTCCAATAGCAGGAATGGGACATTGATAGTTGGCAGTATCGGTGATCGAAAGCGGAGTCGACCACGTCTTCCCTTCATCAAGAGACCTAGAGATCAGAATATGATTTTTTTCGCCGATCACATACTCTACCCACGCAGTATAGACACGGCCTATGTAGGGGCTATTCTGTCCGCGATCGACGGCCGTGTAAAATTTATCGGCAAAGGTTTTTGCGGATAATGAATTTAGCGAATCGAAATGGATTCGCACTGGTAATGTCCATGATGCCGAATCGCCTTTATTAGCATTGGTGAAGCATGCGACATCATTGATCGCATACGGGTTGCCGAGATGGCTTAGCTGTGCTCTGCCAAAAGTGTAGAATGCTTTTCCATTTGAGTTGAAAGCGACAGCGGGGTTGAAGGCGCTGGCTGCATAAGTATTATTTTTTTGCATTGGGTAGCTGCGCCAATGTAGGCCCCCATCGATGGTTACAAAACAAAAGAGCGAGCTATCGCTGCGATAATCGTTGGCGCCGATAATAAAATTATTCGGGTCGGACGGATTAATGGCGATCGAAGGCTCATTCTCGTCACGGGCAAGGAATGAGGTAATATTAATATTAGGAAAATTCCAGGGCGAGGGGTTGGAAACAGTAGTTTGTGTTGTCTGCGGTATAGAAAGGGGTTTGGGTTGTGATGGAGGCCTGCTATAGCCTGGATTCAAAAAGACTGCCGAGGATTGTGCCGCTGTGATAAGCGGAATGCAAAGCAGAACAAGGAGAACGCTTGGTATACGCAGATGCATGATTACATTTACTCTAACGCCGATATTCAGCTTTTTGGCTCCCGAAGCAAGTGGCGGATTACTTTCAGCAGCAATAAAACCGTTTCGTATCAATTTAGAAATATTTTTGTAATCTAAGGCTGGTATTTTACCTTGCTTTAGAAGAATGACGTATGAGAAATCGGTTTTTACGATATGGTTATTGTACGGCGGCGATCATTTGCCTCGTCTATATCTGCTGTGCCGTCAAGGCAGGTACACCTTCGAATGTAAAGGAAGCGATTCGCTCGTATTATCTCGACCGCATTACTGCCTTCGATAGTTCGCTTGCCGAGTTGCAGCACGAAAGCGACCCTGCAAAGCTGCAGCAGCAATTTCTCACGGCCCGCCTTCGGTTCAAAGAGCTTGAAGTATTTGCCGAATATTATACTGCCGGCACAGCTCGGGCCATTAATAGTCCGGCACGAGAAGAAATACCGGAAGAAGATCTGAGTTCACCTGCGATAAAGCCGATTGGGTTGCAGGTCATCGAGCAATATTTATTTCCTAAGGTTCAAAGCGATCATGAGGCTGACTATCGGGCTTATATCAAAGATGCTCGGCAGTATATCAATAATCTTCGTGCAGTGGGGAAGGTGTCCCCGTTCACTGATTCGCATACTTTCGATGCGGTACGGATAGAGTTATTCCGGATCATCACACTTGGCATTACCGGCTTCGATTGCCCGATCGCTCGTAATGCCATTGCCGAGACGGAAGCGTCGCTTCGCTCGTGTAGCAAGATCATGGCTCATTATCAGTCAGATAATGCAGTTGAGTTAGTAGCAATGATCGATACGGCGGCAGCGTATTGTGCTGAGCATAAGGATTTTAATTCGTTCGATAGGGCGGTATTTATTTCGCAATTCATTAACCCGACCTGCATTCAACTTGCAGCTACCAGAGACGAACTCCACATTATCCCGGGGCAAGATCGAAGGTTGCTTTCAGCATCGGCAAAGACGATGTTTTCCTTTGCCGGGTATGATCCCAATGTGTATTCGCCGCAATATAATATGACGACTTCGCCGGAGAAGATAGAACTTGGAAGAATGTTATTCTTCGATCCGGTCATGTCGGCAAACGGCAAGCGCTCTTGTGCTTCGTGCCACGATCCGAAACAGGCGTTCACCGATGGAAAGGCGAGGAGTACGGCATTCGAATTTGAGGGGACGGTCGATCGTAATGCACCGACGATCCTAAATGCGGCACTTCAGCGAGAGTACTTCTTCGATAGTCGCGTGATGTATCTTGAAGATCAGATCACTGCGGTAGTGACGAGCCATAAGGAATTCAGATGTTCGTATGAGAAAATAGCAACTGCTCTTTCTGCATCGAAGGAGTATAAAGAATTATTTGCCAAAGCCTTTACAGATGAGCCTACTATAACCGGTGAACATATTCGCGGAGCGGTTGCATCGTATGTCCGTTCTCTTGTCTCGATGAACTCGCCGTTTGATAAGTATATGCAAGGTGATGTAGCGCAATTAAACGTTTCGCAAATTCGTGGCTTTAATCTATTCATGGGCAAAGCTCAGTGCGGGACGTGCCACTTTGTGCCGCTCTTTAACGGGACTGTTCCGCCGCAGTATGAAGAATCGGAGTGGGAAGTGCTTGGCGTGCCATCAACAGCGGATACACAGAATGTAACACTTGATAACGACATCGGTCGCTTCGCCTTAGGAAATAAA
>DASTAO010000234.1:0-8844 GCA_035712525.1 Kapaibacterium sp. (SeqCode) | reverse complement strand
TCGCAACTTGAGTTCATGCTCGTCCCCGAAGCCCTCGAAGCAATGTATCAGATGCGCGAACGCATCAAGATCATTTCTCAGGAGCGTATTACCGATGAATTTGTGAAGATCATGGCTTCGCGAAAGCCGAGCATCGGTATCAGCATTTTATACGAGACGGAATTGCTTGATCTTATTTTCCATGAGATAGCAAATCTTGCGGGTGTTGATCTGATGACAGTGGGTATCCAGGAGTATGCTCATAAGGATGTCTTCAAGCATACAATGAGAGTGGTTGATAATGCCGCTGAAATGACGGACAATGTCTGGCTTCGCTTTGCGGCATTGCTCCATGACGTTGCAAAACCAAGAACAAAATCATTCCGCGACGATACTGGGTGGACGTTTTATGGACATGATATCGTCGGGGCACGATGGGTCGAAAAAATTTTTCGGCGAATGAAGCTGCCGCTCGAATCGGCAAAGTATGTCGAGAAGCTGGTGCGCTTGCACATGCGGCCGATGGCATTGGTTGATGAAGGTGTTACTGATAGTGCCGTCCGCCGAGTCCTCTTTGAAGCTGGTGATGACATCGAGGATCTGATGATGCTTTGCCGTGCCGATATTACCTCTAAGAATCCGCGGCTCATTTCCAAATATCAGAATAATTACGACCGGGTCTGGAATAAAATGGTCGAAGTGGAAGAGAAGGACAAGATGCGCTCCTTCCAATCGCCGGTTCGCGGCGAAGAGATAATGCAGATCACAGGCCTGCCGCCATCAAAGACGATCGGACTGATAAAGACGGCTGTCGAAGATGCCATACTCGATGGCATCATAGCAAATGATTACGAAGCAGCGAAAGAATACATGCTGAAAATAAAAGACGAGATCATCGCTGCTAATCCACCGACCGAGAGGGAGTTTACTCGGAACCGAAATTAGCGTAGCAGTTTTATATTCCTATAGGTGTAAGTATGCTGACAAAAGCCGATATTGAAGAAATGACCGTTGATGAACGGGTAGAACTTGCTATCGCATTATGGAATAGTGTTCATGATGAAGTAGGTGCTGTACCGTTACATGATTGGCAGGAAAAAATTCTTAAAGAGCGTTTAGCATATTCATTGGCTCATCCTACCGCAGCTCAACCCTGGAGAGAAGTTATGGAGCGTATTGAAGATCGAGTACGAAATGTTCGTTCTTCACATTGATCCAGCAGCCGAGGAAGATATTACAGAAGCGGCTGAGTGGTATGCTCTACAAAGCCAATCGGCGGCCAGACAATTTTTAGATGAGATATATCAGGTTATTGACATCCTATTTGAGTACCCGCTTATTTATCCCAAACAGGGAAAAACACTTCACAAAGCAACAGTACTACGGTTTCCATTTTGCATTTTTTATTACATTCTTGCTGAGCGAATTATAGTTGTTGCTTGTTTACATAATTCTCGGGATATGAATACCATCTTAAAAGCCCGAGCTTAACAAATGATCCCTCGCTATACCCGCCCGCAAATGGGCAACATCTGGACCGACGAGAACCGATTTAAGATCTGGCTCGAGATCGAATTGCTTGCCTGTGAAAAACAGGAAGAGCTTGGAATTATCCCGGCTGGGACAACGGCAGGTATTCGCACGAAAGCGAAGTTCGATACGAAACGAGTCCTCGAGATCGAAGAAGAAACCAAGCATGATGTCATTGCTTTTCTGACGAATGTTGCTGAATACGTTGGTCCGGATTCGAGATTCATTCATCTGGGAATGACCTCGAGCGATGTGGTCGATACGGCTTTTTCAGTGCAATGCAAGCAGGCCGGTGAGTTGATCCTTACCGGTATCGATTCTCTCATTGCTGCCATTGGCAAACGGGCACTTGAGCATAAACTTACTCCCTGCATCGGCAGAACGCATGGCATTCATGCCGAACCATTGACCTTTGGATTAAAACTCGCTGTGTTTTATGCCGAGATCAAACGCTGTCGCGAGCGTATGGCTCATGCAGTGACGACGATCTCAGCAGGAAAAATTTCGGGTGCTGTTGGGACGTTCGAACATCTTGATCCCTCGGTCGAAGAGTATGTCTGCTCTCACCTTGGTCTGACGGCCGCCCCGATCTCAACGCAGATCATTCAGCGTGATCGCCATGCCGAATTTTTTACGGCCATTGCGCTTGTCGGGGCAAGTCTCGAAAAACTTGCCATTGAACTTCGCCATCTCCAGCGTACAGAAGTTCGCGAAGCAGAAGAATTTTTCTCAAAAGGGCAGAAGGGGTCATCGGCAATGCCACATAAACGCAATCCCATTACGATGGAGCGCGTAACCGGTTTGGCGAGATTGCTTCGCGGCTATGCTCAGACCGCAATGGAGAATGTTGCCCTTTGGCATGAACGCGATATCAGTCATTCGTCAACCGAACGAGTCATCGGCCCAGATGCGACCATCACTCTCGATTATATGCTCGGGCTTATGACGAAGACGATCGAGACGATGTATATCTACCCTGAGGCAATGAAACGGAATCTGGATCTTACTCGTGGCCTCGTCTTTTCGCAGCCCGTATTGTTACTACTTGCCAAAAGTGGGCTTAGCAGAGAGGATAGTTACAGGATCGTTCAAGCTAATGCGATGAAAGTGTGGGAATTAGCAGCAGAAGGAAAAAATCCTGAGATCACGTTCCGCTCATTGCTTGAGGCTGACCCGGATATTTCATCGCGCATCAGCAAAGAAGCGCTCGATAAGGCTTTCGACCCCATGGCAGCGTTAAAGCACGTCGATCTGATCTTTAAGCGGGTAGGGCTTGAAGGATAGCGCTATTACTACACCTTGATTACTCACAAGGAACTACCCCTTCACAAACCACCGTTTCACCCATCCGGCCGGGTGGCTAAAATCCGGTCATAAGAGTAATTACGTAAATCCCTTATGGTTGGCTTCACCGAAGCCAACTGCCACTATAATTTTTTTCACAATCTAAAACGACAATGAAATTACGCACCACATTATATTCTTTCGCCGCAGTGCTATTGCTCGGCAGCACCTTCCTGGCCGGTTGTACGACCGAGGATGAACCGGGAACATCAGGTGATGGTACCACCGGGGTTAAAGCCTCAACGGGTACCAACCATATGACTGTAACAGGGCTTTCAGATGCTCAATTGTACATCTTCGCTGTAAGAGGTGGCACTGGAACACTTAAAGGGTTAAGTTCAAATGGTTCTGGATCGATCGTTGTAACTTGGAATGGCACGATTGATTCAATTTACTATAAGAAAGCGGACGCTACTACTACCTCATTTGTCGCTGGAGGAACGACGTATACGGTTGGTGCCACTACTAACAGTGCTCAAATCTGGGCAACAGCGATGAAATTCGGTCCAGTGACCATCGGCGAAGATTCAAAAGATACTACCGGGGCACTTGGAAGCGGACTTCTCATTTCGGGAACAGGTGCTACAGTTGTATCTACAAAATTTGGTGCTGATGTCAATAATTTTGATTTCAAACTTCGTACCGATAACACATTGACAGCTCCGTGGCTTGTTTTAGAACCCGGTATCAGAAATAATATCAATGATACTCGTGTAGCACAAATGGCCAATGCATCTGATATATATGTAGTCAATGAAGGTGCTAATCGTGATAATTACAATAGCGGTTTTAATACCCAAACAACATTTAATTCGAACAACTTTTGGACAGTACCGGCAGTTGATCTTCTCAATGGTGGAGCCCCATATGCACTTGGTGATAATGCCATGATCCCGATCACTGTAACTCAATCTGATGGAGTTCATTATGGCCGTATCGAAGTGATCTCGGCTGTAAATTTCAATAATGTAAATGGTATGTGGCACGAACCGACTGATCCACAAGGTCAGCGTACCATCACTGTCAATGTCTATTACCAGACGGTAGCTGGATGGGATTATGCCAAAGCTCACGAAGCCGGTAACAGCGGACACTAAAAATAACTAATTCTTTTTTCGAAAGGCGCAGAAAAACTCTGCGCCTTTTCTTTTTAGGTCACTTTAATTCGTTATCACTCAATTATTTTTTGTCACAATCATCGCACACTGCTCGCTTTTGTTATATATTTGTAAGAAGCACGAGAAGGAAATAACCGATTGGCGTGACTACCACTTCATGCCGATACCATATACCTCGCATTTCCTTCAGCCCCACACGAGTCGCAATTCGTATCCGACTAAAAAACATGAGACGGTTATTACCTGCGTTGCTGCTGGCGTTCTGTTTGCTGGGTGCTGCTACGTCGTTTGCTCAAAACGATGCTTCGATTTCCGTAACGATCCCGCCGCCATACAGCGGTGATCTTTCGGTCTGGCGTTCCGACCCGAACCGCATACTTATTGTCATTCGCAATAATACCAATCATGCTATTGCTACTCGTATTTCCGGATACACTGAAAAAAGCGATGGCTCCGTCCATATCGAGACAAAAGATAATTTTCCGGTTTCAAGAATAGACTTAAACCCATTCGAGGTCAAGACACTCAATGGGCGCGACTTGTCACTGACCGATGTCAATGCTGTTCGCTATAGCGGTACGTCGAGTTCGACGATCGCACGGACAGGCCAATTGCCGGAAGGAAATTATTCACTGTGCTTAAAGCTTCTCGATTACAATAATATCCAGACAGTTCTTTCGCAGCAAAGCTGCGCAACCTTTACCATTAACTACTTAGTACCCCCGCAACTTCTTACTCCATCATGCGATGCAACGATCGAGCAGACATCGCCCCAGTCGATCAATTTTTCATGGCTGCTTCCGTCAGCAACTTCGGCATTGCAAAGTCGTTTACAGATCATCGAGCTTTCCGGTGGCCGCTCTGCTGCATCGCTCTTTGCAACGAGTGCTGCCATTCCTATTTACGACCAGACATTTTCTTCCTCTTCGCATTTATATGGCCCATCCGATCCAGCGCTTACAGTGGGACATCGGTATGGCTGGAGAGTCCAGGCGGTGGATCCAACGCATACCGCCATCTTTCAAAATGATGGTTATTCAATCCCATGCGAATTTACATTTGGAACGGGTAACGGAGGTTCTACTTCCGGTGGTAGTTTGACGTTGTCGCCGGTCTATCCGTCGAATCTTGATACGATCCCATATCTGCCGCCCCATCTTATTGTTCGCTTTGCACCGTATAGTGATAACATTAAGCAGATGGATTACACGCTGACCGTCAGCGGCAGCGATGGTTCACATTATACTTCCCATCGAGTTCTTGATTGGCCGAATGGCCCTCGTCTTGGACAAGGTTGGCCGGATGCTTCTTATAATGATAGAGCAAGCTATATCGTCGTAAATCAGGATGAAGGTTCGGGTGGCGGAGCGCCAAGCGTTTCTTCATGGGCAAATACTCTTCATCGTGGTGTAAAATATACGTGGAGTGTTACGGCGCAATTCCATGTCAATACTACGACTGTAACGGCGAACACAACGCCGCAGGATTTCTTTATAGGTGTACCGCCTCCATCGTTGAACTCGCCGGCAGACCATGCTGAGATATCCGATAGTTCACAGCCCGTCATATTGCATTGGAATGAAGCTCGGCCACATCAACTCAATCCACCGGATATTCTCGGGATGGGACACCCAACTTCCGGAAGCTCGATGTTCTTCGGCGCAACTGACGAACATTGGAGATTACAAGTTTCGAAATCGAATACCTTCGCAACGATCGATACTGAGTTTACCGCAACCCCAGAAAGCTATCATACCGGTGATAACTGCGATGAGTTATTTGCGACTCATTCTCATACGCTTTCACATCGCGATACCGGTTGGTATTATTGGAGAGCACAGTGGTTGGCGAGTTCAACTCCATATACCTCTAGTCCGACATGGTCATTTCATATTGGCAGGGGAGGTAGCAGCACGACAACACCTCCTGATACAACCCACCATGCCGATAGCGGCGCTTGCGTTGATGCCTGCACAGTGCCTGGAAGTAGAGGCACAACCCCTTCAACTAGAACCTATGCAAACGGCGACATTATTCACGTTGGCCGTTTTAATATGCGGCTTACGACAGTCTCGGGCACCGGTTCATCTTTGACCGGTGAAGGAACAATATCAGTTTCCTTTTTGCGAGCGCCGATCATGGTGCAATTCACTGGCATCGGAGTTAATACCGGCGATTCAGTTTTCAGCGGCGAGATAAATGCAAAGCAAGCACCCGGTTCTCCGATCTCATCGAGTGTTGCAAATGCACTTGGCTCTGCATTGGGACTTGACACGGCGCAAGTCGGTGCGATCCAAACATTCGCGTCGCAGAGTGCAAATCTTGTATCGGCATTCACCGGTGCAGCACCGGTTGGCTTACCGATTGGGCTTGATAATACGGTCGAGGGTGAACGCGAAGTTATCGGTATCATCGGTATGGTTTTTAAACCGAGTGAGGCGCGGCTAAATGCCGTGATGAGTTTCGATATTCCTGATATGGGGCCGGGTGTCGGCCTCGGCCTCGGAGCGCGTGACATTTGCTTTACACCGAATGGCTTTGGCGGCGATGGGAAAGTAACATTATATCTTGCAACCGATCTCGGCTATCGCAATCCCGGCTCATGGGGGTTCGTCTTCAAAGCTCCGAGCTCTCTCGATTCAGGTACGTATCTCCAATTCGATTGTCATGGTTTTGTCGAACTTCGTTTAGCCGCCGATGCAGAATTCCCACGCGATTGGCTTCGCCCTGATCCGGATGATGGATCGAGTCTTGTAAAAGGACATTTCAGATGCACGATCAGAAAGCGTGGTGATTGGATCGCTTCGGCCGGCCTTGATAAATGTACGATCACTGGCGCCGATGGCTTCGGGCTTGAAGTGCAGGAGATGACCTTCGATCATTCCGATGTTCGTAATCCTGTCGGCATTATTTTCCCATCTCGATATGTCGGCGTTCATGATAATACGTGGCAAGGATTTTATATAAAGCGAGCAGCGCTCAGGTTGCCGGATGCTTTACGAACATTCGATTCATCGCGCCCGCCGACACTTGCGGTGACGAACATGCTTATCAATCGCGATGGATTTACGGCATCGTTCAGGGCGGAAAATATTATCCAGTATCCTCATGGAAATTTTGGTGAGTGGGGGGCAAGCATCGATACGATCTTTGTCAATGTCGTTTCGAGTTCGCTCGATTCCGGTGGAATCAATGGCCGCATCAAAATTCCCATCACCGATTCGTCGCTTATTTATACCGCATCACTTTCCCGAGCACCGAGCGGGCATCTTGCGTTCAACTTCAATATTCATCCGACCGATACGATCAATGCACCGCTTTGGATCGCACGGTTATATCTTGAACCGACATCACATATCGATCTCACGGTTGGCGATTCCGGCTTCGTTGCCAGTGCGACGCTTAATGGTGGTTTCCGTTTTGGTGGCACATCGGAAGTTCCGGTAAGTCTTGGTGGTGTACATTTTGCGAATTTCCAGGTTCAGTCGCATTCGCCGTATTTAAATCTTGGCACCTGGAGTTTTGCATCACCGCAGCATGCGCTGTTTGCCGAAGTCGATGCCTATCCTGAAGTTCCTGAGCCACCCCCTACTGATAGTGGTACTGCCGGAGGCTTCCCGCTTTCGATTCATGATATTAATATCGTAATAGGTGATCGAGGCGGTATGCCGGGCTTCGGATTACAATTCACGATCTCCGTAAACCTCATGGGTGGCTCCGGCGGCATTAGTGGAGGCACCCAGCTTTCTATTTGGGGTAAGCTCGCTTCTGGTGGTGGTGGTGGACAGCATTTTGAATTCGATGGAGTGCAACTTGATTCGGTCGGCATTCATGGCGAGATCGCTGCGATACTAACGGTCGATGGTTCGCTCGTACTGTATCATCATGATGCAACCTTCGGAGATGGATTCCGTGCTGCCATTCATGCGAATTTTCTCCGACAACTTGATGTGACTGCTGCTGCGCAGTTCGGCACAGTTCATGGGTATAGATATTGGTATGTTGATGCGCGGGCGGTGATGGCGACGGGTATTCCGATCTTTACTGGTGTCGGCATCTATGGTTTTGGCGGCGGAGTCTGGAGCAATATGCGGATGGTCTCATCGATTGCAACGCCAAGTGTGAACCCATCGGATAACACGACGACAGCAAGCCCGACACCTGGCGCGACAAATTCAGGGTTACACTTTGTGCCGGACAATACGATCTGCTTCGGGTTTAGAGCCGGTGTTGTGATCGGTACTCACCCAACTTCAATGCCCTTTAATGCCGATGTCTATTTCGATGCCTCATTCCTTTGCAGTGGCGGGATAAATGATATTGGTATTGTTGGCGATGGGTTCATGATGGCCGAAGTCAATGACAGGTCAAGTGCAAAGGTGACGATGCATGTCGAGATCAGATATAATTTTCCGGATCAACGATTCCAAGGACTCTTCACCGTCAATATTAATGCATCTCCGTTTACCGGCGGTGGCCAGCTTAGCATCTATGCCGATCCGCATTTATGGTACATTCATATCGGCGAACCGATGCCCGTTGAATCGCGGGTGCATCTATCGCTTGCCGATTGGCTGACGATCAGAGCGTATGTACTCATCGGACAAAATCTTCCGGCGCCTCCGCCGCTTCCGCCTGAGGTTGAATCGATCCTTGGCCCGATGCCAATGACTCGCAATCCAGCACTGGAACATGGTGATGGATTTGCGTTCGGTGCGAGTGCCGATATTAATTTCCGCGCAACATTCCTCATCTTCTATGCGCAGCTTCGATTGATGTTCGGATTCGATCTTGCATTACTGAACTTCGGTCCGACGGCGACCTGCGAAGGCATCCCCGGTACGATGGGTATGAACGGATGGTATGCACTCGG
>DASTAO010000233.1:0-7229 GCA_035712525.1 Kapaibacterium sp. (SeqCode) | reverse complement strand
ATTCGCAATATCCCCCTTCCGAAACCCGATGAGTTGACCCATACTCAAGTCCCGCTTGTCATTAATCCTGCTGTCGAGCAATCGATCGCCTACTTTATGTCGGGCAATGGCCGCACGTTCATGACCAAATGGTTGGGTCGTTCGGGCAAATTCTTCCCAATGATGAAAAAGATCTTTGCTGAAGTCGGTACACCGGAAGAACTGATCTATCTTTCGATGATCGAAAGCGGATTAAACCCAACGGTTACTTCTCGCGCACAGGCAGTGGGCCTTTGGCAGTTCATCGAAGGTACCGGAGCCATGTATGGTCTGAAGAGTAACTGGTGGTTCGATAACAAGCGCGATCCGGTAAAAGAGACCTATGCAGCAGCCCGCCATTTGAAAGACCTCTATCGGGCAATGGGCGATTGGTATCTTGCCCTTTGCTGCTATAACTGTTCGATGACGAGAATCCGCCGTTGCATGAACGAGAACCAAGACTCGACCTTCTGGGGTATTCGTGATTGCCTGCCAAGAGAGACTCAGAATTACGTACCGCTCTACATTGCCGCAACGCTCATCGCCCGCGATCCGGCACATTATGGCTTTACTGACATTCAGTACGAAAAGGCGATGGTATTCGATACGGTTAGGGTTAAAGAAGCTGTCGATCTTAATGCTCTTGCTCAAGCAGCAGGCACAAGCGGCTTAGAATTAAAAGACCTTAACACCGAGCTCTTACAATTTTCAACTCCCCCACCGGAGCTTATCGGACCGCAAGGTTACGTTCTTCGCGTCCCGCTCGGAACAGCCCAGAATTTTTATACGAAGTATGCTGAACTCACCCCAGAGCAAAAGCGCCCGTGGATGCTGCATACCGTCGAGCGTGGCGAGACCCTTCGTTCGATCGCTCGCACTTATGGCTTAACTACCGAGCAGCTTGCATCATATAACAATATGGATGCAGGCGAACGCGTAAAGCGCGGCAGTCGCATTCGCGTACCGATGACTGTAATGTCACCTGGCGCCATTGCGTCGACTGATGCCGGACAAACAACCATCACTGCTCCTAAAGAGCCACCGGCTCCGGCACCACAACCGGCTGCTTCAACGACGAAGAAAGTTGTTCATCGCGTTCGACGCGGTGAGACGCTGAATTCGATCGCTATCCATTATGGTGTCCGCGTTTCAGATCTTCGCAATTGGAACAATGTTGGCTATCATAGCCATCTGAAAAAAGGACAAAGCCTTGCTATTTATATCGAGCGCCAGCCGGCAATAGCAAAAGAGACAACTCAACCGACTACCCAATCACCTGCGAAGACCGCTTCGAAAAAGCATTGGGTTGCTTATAAAGTTCGTAGCGGCGACACTATGGCAAAGATCGCTGATGATTTTGATGTGACACTTGGTGACATCAAGAAGTGGAATGGCAAGAAAGTAAAACATGGCGTAAAATCAGGCCAGACCATCAGGCTTTATTCCGAACAGGAATATGCTGCTGCCCAGGGAACTACCGTTTCCGATAAACCAAGAGTGCATACCGTACGCCCAGGCGAAACGATGACGAGCATTGCTTCGCAGTATGGCACAACCGTTCAAAAACTCAGCGAATGGAATGATGGCAAAGAAGCATCGTCATTACAGGCTGGAGAGAAGTTGAATGTCTATGCTCCGAACAAGACGGCTTCTAAAGGCGATAGTGATCATTCAAAGCCCGCGAAGAAAGTAACCTATAAAGTCCGTCGCGGCGACACACTATATTCGATCGCAGAAAAGTATGGCGTCGATGTAAGCGATCTTAAGAGCGAGAATAACCTCAAAGGAAATAAGATACCGGCGGGCAAGCGCCTTGTTATTCCTGGTAATTAATTTTTGAACCCATCCACTTCCAAAGGCAGCTTATTCAAGCTGCCTTTTTTATTTTTGTTTAACCAAATTTTCCAATCGCTCCTTAGAATAATATTGGCCGGCATGAAAGACACCGTCAATTGACTGGATGTTATCGATCGATTCAAGTGGGTTCTTGTTAAGAATTATCAGATTTGCTTTTTGTCCTTCTCCGATTCTTCCCCATTTTCCAAGCTCGTTATAATAATCAGCCGCGTTATAAGTAGCGATCTTCAAGATCTCTCTGTTTGAAATACCTGCTTCGGCAAAGAGCTTCAGTTCTTGCCAAACGCAGAACCCCGGAGGACAGAAATCATCATTGGCAGAAGCCGGGCTCATAAGTAATTTTGCGCCAGCATCATTTAGTGCTTTAATTACTTTTAGTTTGGTCTGAATATAGTTACGCCGCTTCTCGGCCTTCTGTACTACTGAGTCACCAGTACCGGCATTATACTTTGCTTCTCTTTTAATGACTGATTGAGTCCACTCATCGAGTTGCTTCTGGTCGACGTATTCCATACCTGGGCGTTTCTGCAATTCTGTCAAGGGTACCTGATTCCAATACACATTATAAAAGTCGAGAGTCGGACAATTAAACATATTGTGCTCTTTGATCTTTGCCGTTAATAGTGCAAATTGGTTTGCATCTTTCGCATAGACATCCTCTACATCTTGAATATGCTCAAGACACCCATATCCGGATTCGATCAACCGGTCGATCGGTACCTGCCATAGAGCATGCCCGGCAACCGGCATCTTGATGTCGTTTGCCGCCTTCATCAAAGCTTCGAAATACAACGAGTCGGGAACCGCCAATACTTTGACAAGATCGTACCCTGCTTCTTTATAGGCTTTGATGGAATCGGCCAAATGATCGATCGTAATATTTTTATTTGGGAAATAAGGGGTAGCAATATAGAGATCAGGACCGATCATTTTAAATGATGCCAGGTCTTGCTTCAGTTGGATATGCTCTGGCTTCCCGCGCATCGACCGGATCGAAGTAACTCCGGCGAGTAAATTCATCAGCATGAATTTTTCAGTCCCTTCGGAGGGAAGATGCATATGCATATCGGTTAGACCGACCATTAGGTATTTATGCCCACCATCGATCAGGTGCTGGCAATTCGTCGGTGGAGTAGTTGTGGCCGGGGCAATGGTAACGATCTTCTGCCTATAAATAAACACATTTTGATGCCTTACCATCGGGATCGGCAACTCAGGGCGAATGAGCGTTACATCGTAAATGCAATAATCGTAAGGTTGGGCAAAAACACCACATACAAGGCCAAGAAGCAGGGCAAGAGAATAAATGTATTTTTTCATAGGCTAAAAACGCTTCAATTCATTGAAAGTTACAAAGTTACACCCAACATCGCTCGTAGCATCCAAATTCTCCCATTTTGGGAACCAGATGGGCTAAAATTTCATTTTCAACGTGCTAAATTCTCTCCTGCAATAGGAAAACCTATGCGGGGGAGTTTTTTTCTTTAGACGCCGGCATAGCTCAGTTGGTAGAGCAGCTGATTTGTAATCAGCAGGTCGTCGGTTCGAGTCCGTCTGCCGGCTCGGCGTCAATTACGGTGTAGAGGTTGCGGTTTCGCAGTGCTATATCCATAATTAGTTATCGGGCAGATACTCAAGTGGCCAACGAGGGCAGACTGTAAATCTGCTGACATAGTCTACGAAGGTTCGAATCCTTCTCTGCCCACTTTGACAATCGCATCGCTCACGTAGCTCAGTTGGTAGAGCACGTCCTTGGTAAGGACGAGGTCACCGGTTCAATCCCGGTCGTGAGCTCTAAGTTCATTTACAAAACGCGGGAGTAACTCAGTTGGTAGAGTCACAGCCTTCCAAGCTGTTGGTCGCGGGTTCGAGTCCCGTCTCCCGCTCAGAAGATTTTAGAAAAAGTTTTAGAAAGGTATAAGAATGAGAGATATCATTACACTCGAATGCACCGAATGCAAAGAGCGCAATTATTCGGCAACGAAGAACAAGCGCAAGCAGTCAGGCCGCGTTGAGTATAAAAAATTCTGTCCGCGCGATAACAAGCGCACGGTACACAAAGAGACCAAGTAAGAGTTTGTAAGATTGTAAACGGTTTTTACATTTTACATTCTTACGTGTGTAGCTCAATTGGTAGAGTAGCGGTCTCCAAAACCGTTGGTTGGGGGTTCGAGTCCCTCCACACGTGCGGATAACATTTTTGTCAGTGCCGGTCTTACCGGTTTGACACCTAACGAATATGGCAGAAACGACAACCCTACTGACGCCGCCGAATTCGGCGATCGTTGAGAAAAAAGGCTTAGGCGCAAAACTTTCTTCCTTCTTTGCCGAAGTAAGCAAAGAAACTAAGAAAGTAACCTGGCCGACCCGCGAGCAATTACAGGAAGCGACGATCGTTACCTTGGTGCTTGTCGTGGTCTTCTCCGCTTTTGTATTTGGCGTCGATAAGATCTTCGAGGTCTTATTACGTCTCGTGTATTCTATCTAAGAAACGACTATGAGCGAACTGCAAGCCACCCAGATGAAATGGTACGCCCTGCGATGCTTTACCGGGCATGAAAGCAAGGTAAAGGCCTACATCGAGGACGAAATGAAACGTCGTGGCCTTGCCGAGCGTGTACTGGAAGTTGTTATCCCAAACGAGAAGGTCTTCGAAGTTCGCGAAGGAAAGAAACGAGTCAAGACAAAGAGCTTCCTCCCCGGTTATATTCTTCTCGAAGCAGCTCTCGATAAAAAGATCATCGATATCATCCTCTCGATCCCAAGTGTCGTCAGTTTCGTTGGCCCCACAAAAGATCGCCCGACTGCCCTGCAACCGGATGAGATGCGCCGCATCCTCGGTAAGGTCGAAGAACGCAAAGATCTTGAAGTCCCTGAAGTTCGCTATTACATGGGGCAGCCGGTGAAGGTAATCGACGGACCGTTCAATGGCTTCCAAGCCCAGATCAAAGAGATCAACGAAGATAAGCAGAAGCTTAAAGTTGAAGTCTCGATCTTCGGCCGTAAGACTCCTGTCGAACTGGATTACACTCAGGTCGAGCCTGAATAAGATTAAGGCGTTGGTGAAGTCGGCATTCCTGCCGCACCGATATCTCCCCTATTTTCAGTTTCCATTCCCGAAGCAGGGCGCCGATGCGTCTTGACGTGCTCGTCTAATTCCGTCGCTGAGGCAAATTTATCGCCGCAAATATCGCAGGTGAATTCTTTATCGAATGTTGTATCCATGTTTTATATTAGTAGTAAATATACTTCGAGATACGCAGTAATTATAGGAAGAGATTGCTTAGCAATGTTTCCGTAACACTCGCAACCGACCTGACTCACCACGCGTTTAAAAGGCAGCGATGCAACACCCACTTTCATCGACCGCCCAGACCGAGATCCGACGAGCACTCATTGCTTTAGCGGCCGTTATTGAAAGTTTTTCGTTTTATGTCCTGACAAAGGCACGCTTCGAAGGCCAGGGACTGCTTGCAGAGTTCTTCCGCTTTAATACCAGAAGCGATATCATTTCAAACCTCCTCTATATCTTCACCCTCTTCCTGCTGCTTCGTACTTTTTTCAAGCCACAAAATATTAGTCTCAGGAGAGCGATCGTATTAGTAGCTATTTCCATTGTCATCATTGCGATCACGTTCGAGGCTCGCGACTTTGAGGCTGGAGAATTTCCGAGGTTAGCATCGATCATCTATTTATTCTCCCGAGCGGTCTTCATGGCGATATTAATACCCCGCCGAGAATACGACCTCGCTCATTTAGCAGGCATCATGCAGGTTCTGAAAAATACAGCATTTGTATTACTTACTGCCATTATCTTCACATTCATCTTCTCCTTTACTTATACCGTCAGTAGCGACTATGTCGAACTTAAACGCTTTGATGCCGATGCTGCTGTTATTCTGGGTGCTGCAGTGTGGCATGGCAATGAACTCGGAGAGCGGCCAAGCCCGACTTTTACCGAGCGCATTAAGATCGGCGAAGACCTGATGAAGCATGATGTCATTCAAAAATTAGTCGTAACAGGTGCAGCAGCTCCCGGAGAACATCCGGAAGGCGAAGTAGGCCAGAGTGAATTAATAAAGCGAGGAATCGAAGAGAACAGGATCACGATTGAATCAAAGAGTCACAGCACTCTTGAGCAAGTACTCTACTTGCGGGATGAATTAATGAAGAAACAAAGCTGGTCGAAGTTTATTATTGTCAGCGACCAATATCATCTTGCGAGAGTGATCGAAATGTGTAAGTTCAATGGTATCGATGCGATCGGAACACCCTCGAATATCAAACAGAGCTTCCTAACACTTGGCTATTACCGGCTAAGGGAAAGCATTGCTCTGCTTGCGTATTGGATATTAGGTAAGTAATCTAATCCTTCTGTTTCTGATAAAGCACATGCCGTTCTAACCAAGAACCTGGTAATGCCGGATGATCGAACTCCCCTATCTTCTGCATTCCGATCTTCTTCATCACATTCTCCGAACGAGTGTTATGAGTGGCAGTAAACGATAGGATTTCATCAAGCCCTAATACTGAAAAACCATACTCAAGACAAGCAGCAGCTCCTTCGGTAGCGAATCCTCTATTCCAATATTCTTTTGCAAGGCGCCAACCGATCTCGACACAGGGCGTAAACGGGCTTTCAAAGCGAGGATGGCTTAAGCCGATAAAGCCGATAAAAGAATTATCCTCGAATGAATCTACAGCATAGAGGCCGTATCCATAATCGTCAAACTGCTTCTCGATCCGCTCAATGAACTGATCCGTCTCCGAAGAAGTAAGGGGTGCCGGGAAAAACTCCATCACGACGGGATCGGCATTTAGCGAAGCAAATAAAGCGCGGTCGCTCTCGATCCACTTACGAAAACCTAATCGTTCACTTTGAAAAATATATGCCCTATTACTCATCGTACGGATCCATTATACTGTTTGCAGTATGTCCTTCCTTTTTGCCAAGCTGTTCTTTGTTGTAGGAACAGGCGATGGCATTGGAATAAATTATCTGAGCACCATCAGTTAGTTTATAACGCAGCATTGAACGTATTTTGCCAGTGTAGGATGGCACAGTGAAAGCCCAATACTCTTGTGATTTCAGATATACCTGGTGATAACTGTTACCACACCAACTGCTCGGATTATACTCTATCGCCGCCCAACCAGTATCGACTTTTACCTGTGCCACTATATTCAATCTGCTATCACAACCAGTGTAGTGTTGAGTAGAATCGGTATTATTGATTAGATAAAGCGAGTGCCCCTTGTAGGTTGGATACATTAATACCATTAAGCTGTCCTCAATAATTTTATATTGCGGATCTTTTTCGGATAGAGTCTTAAATTTATCAAGGAGTTTCTTT
>DASTAO010000232.1:0-2527 GCA_035712525.1 Kapaibacterium sp. (SeqCode) | reverse complement strand
GCAATTTCCTTAGTCGCGGCCTTTTGAGCCCATCAGGATGCGAAGAATAAACAGGAATAAATTCAGGAAGTCCAGATACAATCTTAGCGCAGCCATCGTCGGCGGAATTTGATTGGCTCTGGCTAAGATCAGCGACGTATCGACGAGGATAAACCCACAGAAGATGAGAGTGCCAATGATCGAGATCGCAAAGTCGAGATTTGTCGAATGTGCGAAGAGCATGTTAATAAACATCGCACCGAGCAAGACCATGAGGCCAACCGTCAGTGTCGCTCCAAGAAAACTAAAATCCTTTTTCGTGACGAATACATAGGTCGTTAGTCCGGCAAAGACGAGTCCTGTCAGGAATAGAGCATTGTAGATCATCTCGACGCCAGTGTTCGGGATATAGGAATGAGCAATGGCAAAGAGCAGCGGGGAAATGATCACACCGCTAATGAAGGTAAATAGTATCATTGTCGGCAACGCACGAGTCGGCTTATCGGCACTTGAGGACGCAAGGAAGAATGCTCCGAGATAGATAAGCAGAGCAATAATCCGATGCTCGGCGGCAAAATATACTAGTGACGAGTTCATCGCAAGTAGTGAACCGGCGATAGCAGCAAGAATGCCAAGAGCGAAATTGGCATAGACCTTGCGGATATATGCTAAGCGGGCTGTGCCGGCAAGCTGAATAGCATCGGGCGTGAATTGAAAGGTATATTGTGGCGTCTTTTCCATAAGGTGGGAATACGAATTAGTGGTGGGTTTGGTTTCGGGATAGGACTCCGGATCACATAATAAGCACCGAACTAACGCCTATGGCTGTAAGTTTATTAAATCCTTATGAATATCAGTCTCAGATCCACAATCTATCTGATTTTTCTTCTTGCCTCGGGGATATCGCATGCCCAGAAGACTTCCGCTCCCATTTCCGCAAAGGATCTGCGCGAACGTCTGAATGTGCTTGCCAGTGATTCACTTGCCGGAAGAAGGACGGGTGAGATCGGCTGCGATAAGGCTGCTGAGTATATTGCTAAGGAATTTAAGCGGATTGGTCTCGATGTTATCGATCGCTCCCAGACCTATCTTCAGCAGTATGAATTTTCCGAACGGCAGTTCGATTCTACAAAGAAGACTCCTACCAAAGCAGCGAATGTTGTTGGATTTTTAAAAGGCTCTGATAAAGAATTATCCAAGCAGGTTGTCATCATCGGAGCTCATTACGATCATCTCGGAATGGGTGAGCGGAATGCGCTTGATTCAGTCAAGTCGATCCATTACGGTGCAGATGATAATGCCAGCGGCACGGCCGGAATGCTTGAGCTTGCCGAATATTATGCAAAGCATCGTAAGGAAATCAAGCGCAGCTTGATCTTCATTGCGTTCAGCGGCGAGGAAGAAGGACTCTTTGGGAGTATTCATTATTGCAAAGATCCACTTTGGTCACTTGAGAAAACGCAGGCCATGATCAATATGGATATGATCGGCCGCTTGAAGGATAGTGTGCTCATCGTTGAAGGAATGGGCAGCTCTCCAAAATGGGATGCTCTTATGCAGTCGATCGTAAAAGAAAAGAAACCGTTTCGATTGAGACTGAAACAGAGCGGCACTGGTCCAAGCGATCACTCTTCTTTTTATCGCAAACAAGTACCCGTATTATTTTTCTTTACAAATTTTCATAAAGATTATCATCGCGCTACCGATACAAAAGATAAGATTAACTATGATGGTGAGACGCAGATCTTGAATTTGGTAAGCGCTATTACGAAGAAAGTGGCAAACGATCCAACGAAATATCCTTACACAGTTGTTGCCGAAGATACTACCAAAAAATCAACTACGTTTGGAGTATATGTGGGGGGGGTGCCAGATTATGGTTATGATGGTGAGGGAGTCAAGATTTCGGAAGTAACGCCAGGCTCCCCGGCAGCAAAGGCAGGATTAAAAGGCGACGATATTATTATTAAAGTGGGTGATCAGTCTATTAAGAATATCTACGATTATACTGCCGAGTTATCGAAACATAAGCCCGGTAATACTACGAATTTTATTGTTATACGCTCCGGAGAATCGGTAACGATACCGCTTATCTTCGGCAGCCGCAAAGAATCGCATCAATGAGTTAGTACTCGAGATGTAGCTCGATGGGACAGTGGTCGCTGCCCATGACTTCCATTCTGATCGGGGCAGCAACCATGTTCGGAACGACATCCGGGGTGACCCAAAAGTAATCGATCCTCCAACCGACGTTACGTTCTCTAGCGCGTGTAATTTGATCCCAGTATGTATACCACTCAGGATTTCGATTGAAGACTCTGAAAGCATCAACGTACCCTAATGCTTCGATCTTATCAAGCCAGGCACGTTCTTCCGGAAGGAAGCCAGTCGTCTTTTTATTCTCATCGGGACGGGCAAGATCGATCTCGTGATGAGCCGTATTGAAGTCGCCGGTTAAGATCAGTTTCTTTCCATCCTCGCGAAGCTGCTGCCATTGTTCGAGTATGGCGTCGTAAAACTCCAATTTGTACTGGACGCGTTCGGGCCC
>DASTAO010000231.1:0-2844 GCA_035712525.1 Kapaibacterium sp. (SeqCode) | reverse complement strand
CACTTTCGGCAATCGGAGGGGTTGTAGCACTTTGGCTTAGGGGTATGCCATTTAGTATTTCTGCTGGCGTAGGGTTTATTGCATTGTTCGGCATTGCGGTACTAAATGGGATTGTACTTATAGCAGAATTCAATCGGTTAAAAGATGAGGGAGTGGATGATATATATGACCGCGTTCGAAAAGGGACAGCAACACGACTGCGTCCGGTGATCATGACCGCCGCCGTCGCGTCGCTTGGTTTTTTGCCGATGGCACTTTCTACAAGTGAAGGCGCAGAAGTACAAAAGCCGTTAGCGACAGTCGTTATTGGTGGTTTGCTGACTGCAACTCTGTTGACACTAGTAGTATTGCCCGTACTCTATATCTTATTCAATCGCAAGAAACACCTCCATGCTAATCTAACTGTTGTTATTCTAATTTCACTTTTCTTTTCTGTGAATACTTCAACAGCCCAACAAGTCCCACGTCCGCTATCGCTTAATGACGCCATAGAAATCGCCTTGAAAAATAATCCTCAGGCAAAAAGCGTCTCACTTGAAGCCGAACAGCAACAGGTTCTGAAAAAGGCAGCAATCGATTTGCCTAAAACTAACCTCTCAGTGACGAAAGGACAATATAATAGCTCGTTCAACGATACCTATATTGAGCTGTCGCAGGATTTTTCCTTTCCTACAGTTTATTTGAAACAAAGCGAGGTGCAGTCGAAGGCAGTTGCGGTAATCGAACAGAAGACTCTAGTTACCCAGAAAGAAATAATTCGCTCCGTTTTATCGACTTTTTATCAGATTCTCTACTTGAAAGAACTGGAAAAACTCATATCTAATCAGGACAGCATTTATAGAGCCTTCGCGCAAACAGCTGAATCGCGATACAAAACCGGCGAAAGCTCGAATTTGGAATTCCTCGCGGCAAAAAACAAATACCATGAATTGCAGATTCGAAAACGAGAGCTTGAAGCAGAAATAGCATTGGCGCGACGGGAATTACAGAAAGTGCTCAATGTACCATACCAGATTTCCATAGCCGAAGGGACGGCATCGAAACTATCGCCTCCGAACCTTCGTGATACATCTGCAATCGAGGGTCATCCGTTGCTCGGTTATTACAGAGAGAGAATCGAACTTGCGGCCGCAAAATCATCACTGGAAAGTCATCGTTTTCTTCCAGACCTATCACTCGGTTATTTCAATCAATCTCTCGATGGAGTAAAAGGATTTCAAGGCCTGAAATTAGGCCTTAGCGTGCCGGTATTTTTCTGGACCCAGCAGGGGAAAGTACAGGCTGCTGATCTGGAATCCCGAATTGCCGAGCAAGAGTATGAACAAAACCGGACCTCACTTTCGATTGCCTTCAGTAGAGAGTGGCAGGAGTTTCAGAATTATTCCGAAGCCCTCTCTTATTATGAACACGAAGGTCTGGCTGAAGCAGACGAGATTTTGCGAACTTCTCAGATCGGCTATAAGGTCGGCGAGATCGGTTATGTAGAATATAGTTATTCACTGACCGAGGCAAACTCTATCAAAGTTCGATATTACGAACTATTAAATAAATACAATCAAACCGTTATCCAACTGACATATCTAACCGAAGGGAATTAATCATGAAAGCAATCTATACTTATATTTTACTTTGCACACTTTTACTGTGCTCTTGTAGCGATCAGAAAGATAAAGTGCCAACGGCCGAGCATCACGAGGAACATGCGGAAGGTATCGTTGAACTTACCAACGAGCAATTCAAAGCTGTTGGTATCGAACTGGGACTAATTGAACAGAAAAATCTTCATAGCGTTGTTAAAGCGAGTGGTTACCTTGAAGTTCCGCCGCAGAACAAGGCAAATGTATCAACTGTAATTGGCGCAGTAGTAAAACAAATTCTTGTTGTCGAAGGAACATCTGTTAAACAAGGACAGCCACTGGCTAAACTCGAACATCCAGATTTCATCAAATTACAAGAGGAATATGTAACAGCAAAAAATAATTTTGTTTATGTTGAGCAGGAATATCGTCGTCAGAAAGAATTGAACGAAAAGCAAGCCGGGACCGGGAAAATCTTTCAGAAGGCAGAATCCGATTATTCTATTCTGAAGGCACGGATTTCCTCACTCGAACATCAACTTCGATTGCTTTCAGTAAACGTCTCGGATCTCGAAAATGGGACAATAGTTTCAGCGATGACGCTAACCTCGCCTATTAATGGGTATGTCGGACATATCAATGCCAGTATCGGCGCTTATGCCGAGCCAAATAAAACACTATTCGAGATTAGTGATAATTCGACCATTCATGTAGATTTATTGGTTTATGAAAAGGATCTTTTTAAAGTAAAGACTGGGCAAAAAGTCAGTTTCGTACTTGCCAATAAGCATGAACATGAGAGTGAGGCCATTGAAGGGGTAATTTTCGGAATTAATAAATCGTTTGAAAGTGACACCAAAGCTCTTATGATTCACGCAGCAATAAAGGATAAACATACCGATCTAATTCCTGGGATGTATGTGAATGCCCTTATCGATGTAGGCGAACAAACTGTTCCTACCATTCCAGCCGACGCTCTTGTAAAATCGGGTGGCAAAGAATGGATATTTGTTCTCGTAGAGGCTAAGAATGAGAAAGAACATGTTCATGCAGATGTTGTAACCAAAGACCAGAATGCAGAAACAGAGCACAAACATACTGACGAAAAACATCATCAAGAAAATTCTTATACATTCAAGATGCATGAAGTCATTACGGGAGTTTCCGAACTTGGTTATACAGAAATTACTTTTGTCGAAGAGATTCCGCCCGATGCAAAAGTTGTTGTAAAAAATCCGTTCTTTATTCTTTCGAAAGCCAAGGAAGA